>NZ_JBDZDI010000058.1:0-1078 GCF_040044975.1 Gordonia oleivorans | reverse complement strand
TGAGCTTTCTGCTGTCGACGCTCCCGACGGTGACTGCGGCGTTCCTGGACGGTGATCACTCCCTGGAACGTATCCGCATCATCGCCAACGAGATCGTCGTCCTGTCCGACGACGACGTCCGCGCGTTCGCCGAAACCCGTGCGCTGCAACTGGCCGAACGCAATCAGGCCGATACCACCCTGCGGGATCAGGTCGTCGAGATGGTGATCGCCCTGGATCCCGACGGTGCCGCCGACCGCCGGGAGGAGGCCGCTGCACGTGATCAGAACGTTCGGGTCCGCCGAGATACCAACGGGCACTGCAGTATCTCCGTCTACGCACCGGGCGAGATGGGTGCGCACCTGGCGGCGCGGATCGCGAAGATGATCAGTGAGCGGATCTGCCCGCGTGATCCGCGTCGCCAGGGTCAGGTACAGGTCGCGGCATTCGCCGAAATCCAAGGACTGCCCGGCGCGCAGCTGTCGTGTGAGTGCGGTCGGGGCGACTGTTCGCGGGCGGTCCCGTTGCCGGAGGAGCCGAGTGGTCTGACCGATCTCGACATCGATGTCGACGGCGTCGCAACTGATCTGTCCGACGATGTCGATGCGGACGCCGACGTGACCGACGATCCCGAGATGACCGACGATTCCCAGTCGGGCGCTGACGTCGCCGCCGCCGACGACGCTGAGGGCGAGGCAACGGATACCGTTGAGGCGCAACCCGACACCGAGACCAACACCGATTCGCAGTTGTCGCTGTCGTTGATCACCGACCCGTCCGGGCAACGTGAAGCCCGGTTGGAGTACTTCGGCGTTGTCGACGACGCTCACGCCAGAGCGTTGATCAGTTCGGGACAGCTGGTCACCGTCAGCGAGTTTCCCGCCCTGGACATCCCCAGCGTCAGCACCGTCACCTCACTGGATCGGATACCGGCGGCGTGGCGTCGTCTCGACGATCCGTTCCCCGCGGCACCGATCGACCCCACCGGGCACGGCGGACATCTGCTCCCACCCTCGGGTGCGTTGACGTATCGGATACCGGCCTGGTTGCGGGAGAAGATCATCGAGTTGGATGGCACCTGCCGGTACCCGCACTGCGG
>NZ_JBDZDI010000057.1:0-1359 GCF_040044975.1 Gordonia oleivorans | reverse complement strand
TGAAGCACCCCAGGTTTCGTGCCACCTCGTTGGTGGGCTACCTGCTGGTAGTGACCCCAGCGTAGTAGGTTGCCTCGTACTCGTTGGGCGGGACCAGGCCGATCGACCCGTGTAACCGGGTGGAGTTGTACCAGCCGACGTAACCCAGCGTGGCGTACTCGACGTCTGAGAGGCCCGTGTACGGCCCCGCGTGGAACACGGTGGTCTGGATGCACTCGGTCTTGTACAAGCCGTTTGTCGACTCGATCAGGGCGTTGTCGTAGGCGTCGCCGACCGATCCGATGGACGCGGCGATCCTTTCCAAGTCCAGCTTTCCGGTCAGTGCTACCGACGTGTACTGCGATCCCGCGTCACTGTGGTGGATCAGCTGTCCGGCCACCACAGGATGCCCTTCGCGTTCCCTCTCGGTCAACGCCATCCGCAGCGGAATCAGCACCAGCTGAACATCTTTCGACGTTGACGCATACCACGCCACGATCTTGCGGGAATACACGTCGAGGATGAATGCCACATACACCCAGCCCCGCCAGGTCCGCACATAGGTGAAATCGGTGACCCAGACGCGATTGGGGGCGGTCGCGGTGAAGTCCCGGTTCACCAGGTCCCCGGCCCGCTTTCCATCCGCGGCCGGGATGGTCGTACGAATCTTCTTACTACGCCGAATTCCTTTGAGTTCCAACATCTTCATCGCACGATCAACAGAGCCGTAGGACACGTCGGGCAGATCTGTGCGCTGCAGCTGAGCATGCATCTTCGCGCGCCCGTACAGTCCCTCCGGAGTCAGCCGCCGGCGGCCGTGATCATCGGTACGCCAGGCGATATCGCGGATCTTGTCGACCGTGACCGCATCGGACTCCGTGCGGCGGGCAGGCGGGCGGGTCCGCCAGGCCCGGTAGGTGCGTGCGGCGATCTGACAGCCCTGCTCAGACAGGACTCGGCAAATCGACTCGACCGCAACACCTTTCGAACGCATCTGATCGATGAACCCGATGATCATCGCTTGCGGGGGTCGAGTTCCCCCACGAAGAAAGACGTTGCCGCCTTCAACACCTCGACGTCCTCACGCAACCGCTTGTTCTCGGCCTTGAGACGCTTGACCTCAGCATGCTCTGCACTGCTCGCACCAGCCCGACGACCCCCATCGATCTCGGCCTGCACCGCCCACCGGCGCACCG
Source organism: Gordonia oleivorans (assembly GCF_040044975.1). NCBI lineage: Bacteria > Bacillati > Actinomycetota > Actinomycetes > Mycobacteriales > Gordoniaceae > Gordonia > Gordonia oleivorans. The sequence continues at coordinate 184 of NZ_JBDZDI010000057.1, read as the reverse complement.
TCTCCTTACCTACCCCGATCTTCTTCGCGATCGCTTCCGCCGCCGCGGTGGTCGACGAGTACTCCCCGCCATGCTCGGCCAACATCCGCAACGCACGCGCCTTGACCTCCGGATCAATCTTCTTGGGCATACCGCTCATCCTTCCTGACTCAAAAGGAAGCGGCACGAAACCCGGGGGGATTCA
>NZ_JBDZDI010000056.1:0-1432 GCF_040044975.1 Gordonia oleivorans | reverse complement strand
TACTACAGCCGTAGATCGCGGGTTGTGAGGTTGCGCGGCGTGTTTGCGCTGGTGGGAGCGGCTGCCGGGGCATGATTTGTGGTTTGTGAAGACAACAAAAACACCCGCGGCAGCCGCGGGTTTGAGGATAGATCATGACCGGTGGCGAGCGCAGTTGGACACGGTACTCGACACCATCGCACCACGGTTCGCCCGCTGCGAAGCAGCCCGCAACGCGGGCGCCTTCATCTTGGGGGTGCTCTCGGCGATCGAATCGAAGAACTGCTGGACCATGGCCGAGCTGGCCGGTCACGCCAGCCCGGACAAGTTGCAGCACTTGCTCTCCCGCGCGAAATGGGATGCCGAGCAGATCGGTGAGGACCTACGTGCCATGGTCGTTGACGCGTTCGCCGAACCTGATGCCATTCTTGTCGTCGATGAGACCGGTGACCTGAAGAAGGGCACCAAAACCGTAGGGGTGCAACGCCAGTACTCGGGCACAGCAGGACGGATCGAGAACTGCCAGGTCGCGGTGTACATGACCTACACCAGCTCGAAAGGTCACGCGCTGATCGACCGCGCGCTCTACATGCCACACAGCTGGCTGGCCGATCGTGACCGCTGCGCCGAGGCCGGAGTCCCTGACGACTGCGAGTTCGCGACCAAACCCCAGCTGGCCACCCGCATGATCCGCCGCGCCCTCGACGCTGATGTGCCGGTCGGTTGGGTCGCCGGCGACGAAGTGTACGGCGCCGACCCGGACCTGCGAGCCATGTTGCAGGACAGACAGATCGGATACGTCCTGGCCATCGGGTGTGACCGTCGCATCCCCACCCACGGCGGGGACCTGACCGCCGCCGACCTCGCGGCCACCGTACCCGAACAGTCCTGGCAGCGGCTGTCGGCCGGGACCGGCGCCAAAGGTGATCGCCTGTACTCGTGGGCGTGGATCAGCTCCACCGAAACCCCGACGGCCGGCGGAACCTGCTCGTTGCTGATCCGCCGCAACGACACCACCGGCGAGTTGGCGTACTACCGCTGCTACAGCCCGCGGCCAGTCTCCTTGGCGCAGTTGGTGGCCGTGGCCGGACGTCGCTGGACCGTGGAGGAATCCTTCCAGACCAGCAAAGGCTTGACCGGCCTCGACCAGCATCAGGTCCGCACCTGGACGTCCTGGCATCGCTGGACCATCCTGGTGATGCTCGCGCACGCCTTCCTGGCAATCACCACCGCCACCCAACGACACCGCGAACACACCAACCGCCAACTGATCCGATTGAGTATCAACGAATTTCGGCGTTTGTTCTGCGCACTCGTACTCACCCCACTGCACGCCGTCGACCGCATCCTCGACTGGACCCTGTGGCGCCGACGTCACCAGAAACGCGCCCAACAATGCCACCAAAACCGCAGGTCACAACAACAATAAACCCGATCTACGGCTGTAGTACTA
>NZ_JBDZDI010000055.1:0-1467 GCF_040044975.1 Gordonia oleivorans | reverse complement strand
CCAATACCGTTCAGTTAAGCGGTGCGGTTGCGTAGACCGGTGACTGTGTCGGTTGCGGCCAGGCGGCGTGGTGAGCGCGTTTGACGTGCCATTTCACGTATTTGCGTTTGACGACACGTGGGTTAGCTCTGCGGCGGCGTGCAGGGTTGAGTCTGCGCGTGAGGCGAGTGAGGAAGGTGAGCCAGCTGTGGCTGGTTGTGTCAGGGTCGTGAGGGGGGAAAGTCGCCCTGGTGGGCGACCGATTGGCGAGTAATCCTCAGTGCGGCAACAAAACTGACCCTGTCAGGATCGTGGCCGGCGTGACCGGCGGCCTCGACCATCAACGACCGGATCGCATAGTGACAACACAGATGCCCCCAAATCTCCTGCAGCACAAGATCAGGAGACTTCGAGCGCAGCACGGTACGGGGCCCACGCTGGTGGGTTTTCAGCTCATCGAAGGCAATCTCGATCTCCCACCGCTCGGTATAGGCCGCAGCCAACTCGACCGCACCGACCTCGTCCGGGTCCAGGATCGTGGTCAGCAACCGATACTGCTCGGCGTTCTCCCGACCGTCATCGATGGTGTAGTCGATCACCCGCACCAGCATCGGCTCAGCGCGCCGCGCCGCAGCCGAATGCGTCTGCTGCAGCTCAGCCAGCCACGACCCATCCGGCAAGTCCTTCACATGCCGCGGCTTCGGGCCTGTACCCGAGGTCTTCACCCGCCACAACAGATCCGCCCCCGTCGCTATAGCATTGCGCCACAACGCATACGAGAACACTCCACGATCAGCAGTGACCAGCATCCCCGACGTCAGACGCGGCAGCAACGACTCGATCAGCACCGCCTCGGACTGCGCGTACGTGCCCACCGCGGCGGCGAAAATGGCGTGCGTGCCGCACTCGGCGAGTGCCACCAGCCGCGCCATCGGGAACGCCGCCCGCTCACCCTTGTTCACCCCGGGCCGCCCGAAGAACTCATCATTGACCGCCGAGTCCGCCACATCAAGACACGTCCCATCCACCGCAACCAGCCGACGCCCCGCCAACCACACCCCCGGCGTCGACTCGCTCCCCAACGGCACCGCCACTCGCTCGAACAACGCCTTCATCGGCGCCGACCCCAGACGCGAGCGCGCCTGAAAAATCGCCGACTTCCCCGGAACGCGATAGGACTCCTCCCACCCCGACGCCCACGACAAACCATCCGTGAGCTGGGATAACACATCCTCATACGAGCCCTCGGCATACAACGCCATCCCAATCGAGAAATACGCCATCACCCGCGCCGGCAACGCCCGATGACGCACCTCGGTCCGGCCCGCCGCCGCGATCACCTCATCCACCACATCCGGCGGAAACGTCCGCATCAACACACCCACCGACACCACATCCGACAACCGACGATCCGACTCAGGCTTCACCCACCCAGCACGAGGCATACCCTACAAACTACACCCTTGCAACCTTAACTGAACGGTATTG
>NZ_JBDZDI010000053.1:0-1704 GCF_040044975.1 Gordonia oleivorans | reverse complement strand
CTCCCCGCCATGCTCGGCCAACATCCGCAACGCACGCGCCTTGACCTCCGGATCAATCTTCTTGGGCATACCGCTCATCCTTCCTGACTCAAAAGGAAGCGGCACGAAACCCGGGGGGATTCATCATGGCCGGGTTCCATTGAGGCCTGAACAACCCGAACAACGGTGCCAGCTACCACTACACGTGCTCCCGGTCTTCATGGCCGGGTTCCATTGAGGCCAAATGCCCTGAAACTCATTCGACCACAACGGATCTGCCGTGCTCCCGGTCTTCATGGCCGGGTTCCATTGAGGCGGGGTACTTGTGTTGACGTTCGTCGCTTCGGGCTGGTGCTCCCGGTCTTCATGGCCGGGTTCCATTGAGGCCAGGTCGTCGGGGTAGGCGACGCGTAGCTGTGCAATAGTGCTCCCGGTCTTCATGGCCGGGTTCCATTGAGGCACCTCGAAGTGGCGCATGTACTGCTGCCGCTTGAGAGTGCTCCCGGTCTTCATGGCCGGGTTCCATTGAGGCTGATGCGCATCCCACGTGGGGACGGCGTAGTAGAACGTGCTCCCGGTCTTCATGGCCGGGTTCCATTGAGGCTCCTCAGGGTGTGTTGGTCAGCCTAGACCTTGAGCGTGCTCCCGGTCTTCATGGCCGGGTTCCATTGAGGCATCGTGTCTCCTCGTGTTGTCGAAGCACCGCCGCCCGGGTGCTCCCGGTCTTCATGGCCGGGTTCCATTGAGGCCAGAATCTTGCGGCCGAGGGCACGGGCAGTGTCCAGGACATGTGCTCCCGGTCTTCATGGCCGGGTTCCATTGAGGCATCGACCCCAGCCAGCCCTTGTTGCACAACCCCGAGGTGCTCCCGGTCTTCAGGCCGGGTTCCATTGAGGCTGCACCTTCATGCGCGGGCTGCGATTCGAGGACAACGTGCTCCCGGTCTTCATGGCCGGGTTCCATTGAGGCCGCGGCTACGGCGGGGCCGACGACTTCGGCACCTCGCGTGCTCCCGGTCTTCATGGCCGGGTTCCATTGAGGCGCGGAAGTTTGCCGATGGTGACGACTGGCAGGGTCGGGGTGCTCCCGGTCTTCATGGCCGGGTTCCATTGAGGCACTGGCAAGCAGGACATCCGGATCGCGAAGCCGGACCGTGCTCCCGGTCTTCATGGCCGGGTTCCATTGAGGCTCGGCCACATTGCCCCCTTTCAGCAAAACGAAGAAGTGCTCCCGGTCTTCATGGCCGGGTTCCATTGAGGCAGTTGATCCCATCGTGACTGATGCTGATCCGCCGCCGTGTGCTCCCGGTCTTCATGGCCGGGTTCCATTGAGGCTCCCAGATCTTGGCGTTGGCTGCGATGAGATCCCGTCGTGCTCCCGGTCTTCATGGCCGGGTTCCATTGAGGCGGTGCGCCAGTCGTCGGCCTCGACGATCACGATGGTGCTCCCGGTCTTCATGGCCGGGTTCCATTGAGGCTGATGCACGCGCCGTGGGCTCGGTGCACGACGTGCGCACGTGCTCCCGGTCTTCATGGCCGGGTTCCATTGAGGCTGGCCCAATACTTTGCGGCATTCAAGCAGCGATACATCGGATCTCCTGATGTTCTTGTGGGTGGGTTACGGCCAGGGCAGTTCGGGGCAGGCGCCGCCGCGGGTGAGTTCGGCCATCGCTATCAGCGCTTCTGGCGTGTGGAATCCGTAGGCCCGCTTGGTCAGTGCGCGTAG
>NZ_JBDZDI010000052.1:0-1739 GCF_040044975.1 Gordonia oleivorans | reverse complement strand
GCCCATGCCGCCGGCGCCGAGTTGTCGGATGACGCGGTAGCCGGCGAAGAGTGTGCCCGGTTCGAGCAGCGTCATGCGCCGATTCCCCCCAACTGCGTCGACAAATGTGCGATCAACTGTAGCGATACGCCCGTCGCGGACCGCGCGACCGGGTCGGCGGAGTCATCCGATCATGCCCCGACCCACCGCGACGGCGACCGCTACTACTCCGGATCACGAACGCGCACAGGTTGATTGAGGGATGCGGTGGTGGTGCCGTTGCCGAGTTGTCCGGAGTTGTTGAGTCCCCAGCAATACAGTTGACCCGCCGAGATCGCACATGGTCGCCGCGCCGAGCAACTGCGTCACATGGTCGAGCCCGGAGAGCTCCGTCGGTCCGGGTTCGGACGAGGTGTCGAAAGCCCCGAAGCACTGCACGTCTCCGCTGATCACCGACGCACATCCGCTGTCACCGACGGAGACAACCTGTCGAGCGCCCTCGATGCCGTCCACGCGCTCCGGTGCCAGATGCTCGTCCTCGGTCCCGGCCGGATACTGGCCGGTCGAGAATCCCCAGCAGTAGACGGTGCTCTCGGCGACGGCACACGTGTTCTGGGGTGAGAGACTGACCGAGGTCACCGAGCGCAGGCCGGTGATCTTCACCGGGGTTGCGCGGTTCTCCTGGGTCCCGTCGCCGACCTGTCCATTGGCGTTCAATCCCCAGCAATACAGTTCCTGGGCGCGAGTGATCGCACACGCGCTGCCGACGGCGGTGCTCACCGATGCGACATTGTCGAGGCCGACGACCTTCGTCGGGTCGGGGACCGAGCCGCCGATCTTTCCGTTACCCGCGTTGCCGTATGAATTGTTGCCCCAGCACCACACCTCGGCCCGGCGCACGGCACACGAGGTGAGTCCCGCGGAGACCGAGGACACGTTCGAAATGCCGTCGACGACGACCGGGGTCCGACGGACGTCACCGGTGACGATGTCCTGCCCCCAGCAGTACACCTGGCCCTTGCTGACGGCGCACGTCATCGGTGCTCCGGGCGCGACGGACACCGAGGTGACCTCGGTGAGTCCACTCACCGGCGTCGGGACATGGCGATCGGTCGTGGTGCCGTCGCCGACGGCGCCGTAGTCGTTGTCACCCCAGCACAGCAGGGCACGACCCTTGATCCCGCAGGACACGTCGTTGTACGCGGTGGCCGTCGTCCACTAACCGCTGAAATCCGCTGCGGGACTGGGCGTCACCGAGCTGGTCGCGATCGGCGCATCGGGCTCGTCGTCGCCACCGGACGACCAGATCGCCACACCGGTCACCGCGGCGACCAGCAGCATCACGCTCCCGATCACCCCCGAGACAACCGCGGCGCGGCGCCTGGTAAAGCGTTGCGGCGACTGCGGAGGTCCTACCGGCTCGGGTGGCGCACCGAGGAAGTGGGGGAAGCGGGGAGGCACACCCCCGTGCATCGTGGGTAGGCCGGCTCGGGCACCCGAAAACTGCGTCGGTGGATTCCCTGGTGGGATCATCGTCGACCCGGGAGTCACCGTCGGCGCATACACGGGCGAGGGCGCCAGTGTCGGTGCACTGCGGCCGCCGTCCGGCGCAGCACCCGGGGACAGCAGCGCCTGCCGGAGGTCGGTGGTGAAGTCGTGGCAGGTGGGGTAGCGGTCGGTGGGGTTTTTGGCCATGGCTCGTGCGATGACCGCGTCGGCTGCCGGTGGTGTGGGGATGCGTTCGGAGAGTCGGGGGATGG
>NZ_JBDZDI010000051.1:0-1753 GCF_040044975.1 Gordonia oleivorans | reverse complement strand
ACAAGGTGTGGCAGCAAGATGGACCCAAACTCGATCCTGCACCGTGGTTGAGAACCCGGGGAGTCTACGTCGTCGGACGACCCGCCTTATCGGCGCGCGGGAGGTATGAGGACGAGTGGTCCCGCAGGTGTCGCGAGAGTTGTCGCACCACGGCCTCGACGTCGGCGAGCGGTGGCGAACACGCATCGGCGGGGACTACCTGTGGGGTGTCGCCACACGGCAATAATGAGGTCGACGTGACCGCTCGGCGGTCGCCCACCACGAAGACGTTTCGAACCTTCTCTCGCGCTGTGCAGCGGGTAGAGGAGCGCACAGCATTCAACTACTATCGTGGATAGTAAACCTAGTCCAGGCGCCGAGTGAGAGGGTTCGCCACAATCGATGGGCCGCGTAAGAAGGACTCGAGCTATCGAAGAGCCACGTGATCTCTTGGCGGCTTACGGTGCGCAGCCGCAGTGCTCGAGCGCTCGTGGATGCCGCGGGTCGGTCCGGGCAGGTATTCCGCGACTGCTGATGCTCGCAGCCCTGACGGCTGTGGTGATGTTATTGACCTCGTGCAGCTCAACCGGAGGCGCCGCCTACAGCAACGAGATTCAGGCCGTTGACAGCTTCGCCGACATCGCACAGCCTTCCATTGCTGTGGCCACCGAAGGTGGCGGTCGACTCGCGCCCAACGCGGTTGTCGAACCTGGGCTTCCTATTGTTGTCACGGCCAGCCGCGGCGCGTTGACAAACGTCCGTATCCCCACAGCCAGCGGCCGTCCCTTGGCGGGCTCACTGAGCGAGGACGGCTCAACGTGGACAAGCACCCAACCCCTGGGATATTCGAAGCGGTATTCCGTTCAAGCCGAGGCCGTGGGCGTGGGCGGTCGATCGGTCGTCTCGCAGCGCTTCACCACGACCTCACCGGAGTCACTGACCAGCGCTGCCATCCTCGGCGAGAAAACCGTCGGGATCGCCCACACAGTCGGGGTGCGGTTCGCCGATCCCATCCCCGACCGAAAGAAGGCACAGGCGGCGATCACCGTGTCGTCTGACCCCCAGATGCGGGGTGCGTTCTATTGGATCAGCGACTCCGAAGTCCGGTGGAGGCCCGAACGCTTCTGGACGCCGGGCACCAAAGTCAGTGTCGCCGTCAACATTTACGGAGTCGACCTCGGCGACGGGCTCTACGGCGACGAGAACTTGTCCTACGACTTCACGATTGGCCGAGCTCAGGAAATCGTTGCCGACGACAACACCAAAACGATAGTCGTCAAACGAGACGGCAAGGTCATCCGCACGATGCCGACCTCGTTCGGCAAAGACAGCACTCCGACGCCCCGCGGTATCTACATGATCGGAGATCGCGTCGAGCACATCATCATGGACTCGTCCACCTACGGAGTGCCTGTCGAGTCCGCAGCGGGATACCGCACACCCGTTCAATGGGCGGTGCAAATGTCCTACAGCGGCATTTACATGCACGGCGCACCGTGGTCGATGTCGGCGCAAGGCAGCAGCAACGTCAGCAACGGTTGCCCAAACCTGAGTCCCACTGACGCGGAATGGCTCGTGAAGAACACCCTGCGCGGTGACCCCGTCACGGTCAAGAACACCAACGCCGACACACTGCCGGGAGTTGATGGACTCGGCGATTGGAACATCCCGTGGCCACAATGGAAGAACGGCAACGCAGACACCTAGGCGCCCCCGCCTGGCTGGAGTTCGTCGACGCTCAGCACGTTCTTCCGACCATGCACGGCCGGGGCGA
>NZ_JBDZDI010000050.1:0-1843 GCF_040044975.1 Gordonia oleivorans | reverse complement strand
GATGTTGATGGTGGAGTGCCGCGGCTTCGGCGGTGTACTTGAGCCCCGCTACATTGTCGGCGCAGGATCACTTGACCAGTGAGCTATTACGCACTCTTTCAAGGGTGGCTGCTTCTAAGCCAACCTCCTGGTTGTCTTCGCGACCCCACATCCTTTTCCACTTAGTACACGCTTAGGGGCCTTAGCCGGCGATCTGGGCTGTTTCCCTCTCGACTACGAACCTTATCGCCCGCAGTCTCACTGCAGTGCTCTCACTTACCGGCATTCGGAGTTTGGCTGACGTCAGTAACCTAGTAGGGCCCATCGGCCATCCAGTAGCTCTACCTCCGGCAAGAAACACACCACGCTGCACCTAAATGCATTTCGGGGAGAACCAGCTATCACGAAGTTTGATTGGCCTTTCACCCCTACCCACAACTCATCCCCTCCATTTTCAACTGAAGTGGGTTCGGGCCTCCACGCGGTCTTACCCGCGCTTCACCCTGGCCATGGGTAGATCACTTCGCTTCGGGTCTAGACCCGGCGACTCTTTCGCCCTATTCAGACTCGCTTTCGCTACGGCTACCCCACACGGGTTAACCTCGCCACCGAGCACTAACTCGCAGGCTCATTCTTCAAAAGGCACGCCATCACCCACAGTCCACTAAAGAACTCGCAGGCTTTGACGGATTGTCAGCGTCCGGTTTCAGGTACTATTTCACTCCCCTCCCGGGGTACTTTTCACCTTTCCCTCACGGTACTCGTCCGCTATCGGTCACCAGGAAGTATTCAGGCTTACCGGGTGGTCCCGGCAGATTCACAGCAGATTCCACGAGCCCGCTGCTACTTGGGAAAATCCTTCACGCAAGACCATGTGCTTTCAGCTACCGGACTCTCACCGACTACGGCAGACCATTCCAGGCCACTTCACCTAACACACGATTTTCTCACTCACGCTCTCTCAGGTAGAAGAGAGAAGAAGAACCCCACAACCCCACACACACAACCCCTACCCGGTCACACATGCGCATGGTTTAGCCATCCTCCGCTTTCGCTCGCCACTACTCACGGAATCACAATTGTTTTCTCTTCCTATGGGTACTGAGATGTTTCACTTCCCCACGTTCCCCCCACACAGCCTATACATTCAGCTGGTGGTAACACGACATCACTCGTGCTGGGTTTCCCCATTCGGACACCCTCGGATCACAGCTCGTTTGACAACTCCCCGAGGACTATCGCGGCCTACCACGTCCTTCATCGGCTCCTGGTACCAAGGCATCCACCGAACGCCCTAAACACTTACAACAACACTCACACCCACACAGAACCACCACACCCCACAAGGGCCGGCACCTCTGCACCAATGTGACCATCATCAAAGAGACAAAAATCTTCAAAAACAAAAACTCGAACAAAACACGCACAACCTGAAACAAATCAGAATCATGTATGCATTGCAAAAATAAAGATGCTCGCATCCACTATGCACTTCTCAAACAACACACACCCACAACCAACCCCACCTCCACACCCCACCACAGGATGCATCACCGATGAACTCGCATTGTGAGCCCACAAGGAAACGTGTGTTCCCTCAGAACCCCGACAGTGTATTGATGGCACGTCGGCCTCACGACCAACGACAACCCGGCACCCCAGACAGACGCCCAGGACCAGACTTGTTTGATGTTTCACCCTCGAGCTCCCCGTGCAGCACACTCGGCCACAAACGGGACTCCACACAACCAACGTTGTGTGTATCTGCTCCTTAGAAAGGAGGTGATCCAGCCGCACCTTCCGGTACGGCTACCTTGTTACGACTTCGTCCCAATCGCCGATCCCACCTTCGACGGCTCCCTCC
>NZ_JBDZDI010000049.1:0-2094 GCF_040044975.1 Gordonia oleivorans | reverse complement strand
AGCAACTGCCGATCCGTCATGAGACAGGTGTAACGCCACCGTCAACCCCGGTCAAGTATCTTCCGTTGTCGGCGTGTCTGTTTCACCGTAGCCCCGGGCTCCGGATTAGCCGGTCAACAGGCACGCCCCGACCTTGCCCATCGACCCCGTTGGACCGTGAGTATTCAAGGCGTGTAGGAATTTCCGCGACCGGAGCTGTGACCCTCGATCCGAGTGAACGATGCAGCCGGCCACCTCACCACGACGGGCCAGCGCGCTGTGCAACGCTGCCACGGCCAGTCGGGACTTTCATCCGGGAATCGATGCTGTAGCCGACGATCCGCCCTGAGTGCACGTCCTTGATTGCACACAGATAGAGCTTGCCCTCACGGGTGTGGTGTTCGGTGATACCAGTGAGCCACAACCGATGTGGCTCCTCGGCGGTGAAGTCGCGCTGGACCAGATCATCGTGGACTGGTGGTCCCGGTCGTCGGCCGTTACGACCTCGCTTCTTGCCGAACACCGACCACCAGGCGTTGTCGCGGCAGATCCGCCACGCGGTCCGCTCGGCCATCGACTCACCCACGGTGGCGGCTTCCCCGGCGAGGAATCGGTAGCCGAATTTCGGGTCCTCGCGGTGGGCATCGAACAGGGCATTCGCCCGATACGCCGCGGCCAGCTTGGCATTGGTGACCGGGCTGGCCAGCCACCGGTAGTAGGGCTGGCGCGAGAGCTGAAGTACCCGACACGACACGCGACGGCAATCCCGTCGGCGGCGAGCTCTTTCACGAGCGGGTACAGCCTTTTCCCGGCAGGTTCGCCTGCGATAGATACGCCGCCGCTCGACGCAGCACCTCGTTCTCCTGCTCAAGCAGGCGGATCCGCTTACGGGCCTCGCGCAGTTCAGCGGACTCGGTCGAGGTCACGCCAGGGCTGCGACCCCCATCAATATTCGCGCGTCGCATCCACTTGTGCAGCGTCATCGGGTGCACACCGAAGTCGTTGGCGACCTGCTCGATCGTGACGCCTTCTCCACGATCACGAGCCACCCGGATCGCATCGTCTCGGAGCTCCTGGGGGTACGGCTTGGGCACAGCTACATCCTTCCCGACCGCCCGAAGGCAAGCCAGATCAGATGTCACCTATCCGTGCAGCAGTCCCTAGCGACAGTCCCGCGCGGATACTGGGGAACTAAACCAGGAGTACGTTAAACGGTTTCGTTGTTCGGCCACCAGCTGGTTTTGCCTAGTAGTGTCGCGATGGCCGGCACGACGATGGTGCGCACTATAAAGGTGTCGAGCAGTAGTCCGATACCGATGATCAGTCCAACTTGGGTCATGATGGAGATCGAGCCAGCCATGAGGCCGAACATGCTGGCAGCGAAGATGAGGCCGGCCGAGGTGATGACCGATCCGGTGTTGGTGACGGTTCGTAGAACGCCGATTCGTATGTTGTTCTGGGATTCCTCGCGTAGGCGAGAGATGAGCAGCATGTTGTAGTCTGCGCCGACGGCGACGAGGACTATGAAAGCCAATAGCGGTACAGGCCAGGCGATCTCGGTTTTGAGGATGTGTTGGAAGATTAGGACGCCGATGCCCAGTGCCGCGGTGTAGTTGAGGACGACGGTTCCTAGGAGATACAGCGGTGCGATGAGTGCTCGGAGGAGAAGGATTAGGATCAGGCCGACGATGATGAGGGTTGCCAGTGCCAGGAGTTGAAAGTCGTCGGCGAGTAGGCGTTGCAGGTCGGCGTTGATGGCGGGGAATCCGGCGATTGCGATGTGGGAGTCCTCCAGGGTGGTGTTCGGTCTGGCGGCGTTTGCAACATCGGTGATGGTGTTGGTCAGTTGTATGGCTTCGGTGCTGTAGGGGTCGAAGCTGGTTTGTATTGCGTAGCGCACGGTATGGCCGTCGGGCGAGACGAATTGGCGAGCGACATCGACAAAGCGGCGGTCTGCGTTGGCTTGAGGTGGCAGGTAGAAGCCGGTCGCGGAGTGAATCCCCCCGGGTTTCGTGCCGCTTCCTTTTGAGTCAGGAAGGATGAGCGGTATGCCCAAGAAGATTGATCCGGAGGTCAAGGCGCGTGCGTTGCGGATGTTGGCCGAGCATGGCGGGG
>NZ_JBDZDI010000048.1:0-2144 GCF_040044975.1 Gordonia oleivorans | reverse complement strand
CACCCGGATGTCGTTGCTGAACATCGTGGACCGCTCGATTCCGGCTGAGCGGTTGATCGAGGAGTTGGAGAAGACGTTCGCGATCTGGGGTGGCCCGCCGATGGTGCTGCGCATGGACAACGGCCCTGAGTTCATCTCAGAAGCCCTGCAGGCGTTCTGTGCAGGGTCGGTCGGGATCTCCTACATTCCGCCCGGCACACCGTGGAACAACGGGTTCATCGAGTCGTTCAACAACCGGTTGCGCGACGAGTGTTTGAACCGCAACTGCTGGCCCACCCTGCTCGAGGCCCGCGTGGTCATCGACGACTTCAAAGACGACCACAACCACCGACACCGGCACTCGGCGCTGGGCTACCAAACGCCGGCCGAGTACGCTGCCGGATGCACCCACCAACATCACCCCGTGGGCTGCGAGATCGACTGACGATCACAACAAGGAACTGGCTCTAGAACTGCCTGGACCGGTTATCGGGGACCTGCCACGACGTTTCCCCGCTGGAGTGAAGGCTTCGGGCAGGCGTCTTATGTAGCCCTTCTCGGGGGTGGTGAAGTTGCTGCATGGGGCTACCAGAACCCATTCGTGCGGCTCCTGTTCCTTCACCGCCCGCACGAAGGACTTCTTGACTTTGTCTCGACGTCCCACGAACCCGCCGGACATGCCCTCGGGGTAATACTTCAACTGGTAGATAACGAGCCGGCCGTCGGGGTAAGTGACGGAGACGTCCACGCCTCCGTCACCGCCTCGTCCGTTCACGACGTCGACCTCGGCGACGCGCCGGAATTTCCGCATCACAATGTCTCGACGATGCGATCGAACCACGGTGACGTGTGCGGTCTCAGGAGATGCGTGACGTCGTGTTCTCGGGAGATGCTTACCGGCGGTGGGGCCGGTGGGCGTTGAAGTTGCGAATGGTCTTGGTGGTGGTTCGTGCGTGCAGTGACAGTTCTCTGGCGCCGTCGAGCACTCGTAGGTGGTGATCGTCGACGATGATGGTGACGATGGTGCCGGCGTAGGTCGGACTGACTCGGAGGCGTTGGCCGGCCACCATGATCTGACCGCTCTTGGGAACCCGGCGCTGCACGCTCTGCGGCCCTGACGGTGGCGCAGGCGGCAGCGGGGTGCTGGCTTCCCGAACTCCGGTCAAGCGGCGAATATTCTCTAGGTCAAGAGGATTGGGTAGCGTCTTGATCAGGTGGGTGCCGTTGGTCGCGTGGATCAACTCGCCGTCGATCCGCAGGGTGACCCGGCTGCCGGCCGTCACGACGCCGAGGGCGAGTTCATGTCCACGAACAATGACGATGCCGTCGCGGTTCGCGGTCCGGTCGATCTCGATAGCTCGCGGCCGATGGGTGGCGGTGGAGGTGTCGAACGCGGCTTGCGCCGGTCTGGGCCGGCCCGGGCGGGTGCCGCGGGCGCGGAGTCGTTGCAGGTCTGCGGTGGTCAGCTTCGACCGGACCGTCTTGATCACGATGTCGTCGCAGATGATGTACACGCTCGACAGGTCAGCCCACATCACGACACTGCGCTGCGCATAGTTTCTTTCCGACCCACACCTGTTGCACACCGGCAATAGTCACTACACCGGACGGCGGCACGACAGTGTCGAACTCAATGGCGGAACTCGACTGATCGGCCACGGTTGGAGCTGGCCGAACGACTTCGGCTTCCGGTCGGATCTCGGCACCAACAGGCTTGCTGGGCATGGTGTCGGGATCGGTGCTGCGACTGCGGAACACGCTGGCAGGGGTGGCCATGTTCAGCGACTGATGCGGTCTGCAGGTGTTGTAGGCGTGGACCCATTCGTCGATAGTGTTGACGGCGCCTGAAAACTGACCCCCTGACGACGGGTGAATTTTGACCCCCGTCTTGTTAGGAGGGTGATTTCAGTGGAGCAGTGGGCGGAGATCCGCCGTTTGCATCGCAGTGAGGGTGTGCCGATCAAGGAGATCGCGCGCCGGTTGGGGGTGGCCCGTAACACGGTGCGGGCGGCGTTGGCCTCAGACACCGCGCCGAAGTACTCTGAGGTTCCCCCCGAACCGTAGAGGCATCGATAATGAGGAGCACGATGCCAGAGAAGCGGAAGAAGTACGACCGGGAGTTTCGTGATGGGGCGGTCCGGATCGTCGAGGAGACAGGTAAGCCG
>NZ_JBDZDI010000047.1:0-2505 GCF_040044975.1 Gordonia oleivorans | reverse complement strand
CGTCCGAAGCGCACGGTCGTTACAAGTCAGCCAGCATCGCCTACGCGGCAATTCTCAGCCACACCTCAACGTCTGCCGCCTCGCCGAGGACACCAGCCGGTTCGTTCTAGCCACCGTTATGGCATTCACCGAACGAATCCAGTCGGGCCTTCGGGACATTGCAACACCGCAGCAACGACGTTTGATAGACGCACATATGCGATACCGCCACGAGAATGTTTCGGTCGTCACCCTCGACCGCGAGATCATGATCACCGACGACGGTTTTCGCACACCAACTGCCCGACCGACCGACAATCTGGGCGGCCTGCTACGTCACGTAACGAGGCCATTCGCCGCATCGAGTGACGACGATCACGCCATGTTAATGTTAACTAGCCGCAATTTCCCGCTTGCCGAATACGACATGGGGCCGAGGATGAGACAGCGCCCCGTGGGGTGGTGGACTTCGGATCGCGTGAGCAGCGCGTTGTGATCAACGAGTCGTGCCGAATGTTAGGCGATTTGGCGTGTTTCGTCGACTGTTTCGGCAGCGTGGTGTTTGGCGGCGATGACCTTGCGAAGTTCGGCCATGCTGATGTCGGAGAGGTAGCGGCGGGTGACCTGCCACTCGTCGTGGGCCTCGATCACGACCGCGGTCGCCAACCGCAGGAACGCGGCGGGGTTGGGGAAGATCTCGACGACATCGGCGCGGCGTTTGATCTCCTTGTTGAGTCGTTCGATCGGGTTGTTGGACCAGATCTTCTGCCAGTGGGCCTTGGGGAAGGCGGTGAAAGCGAGCACGTCGGACTTGGCCTCGGCCATCATTGCTGCGACCTTCGGAAATGACGATTCCAGGGTGTCGGCGACCTGGTCCCACTGCGTGGCGACCTCGGCGGGCTCGGTGTGAGCGAAGATGGTCTTGACCGCCGCGGTCACCACCGGCGCCTGTTTCGCCGAAACCACGCCGTGCAGGTTCCGCATGAAATGTACTCGGCACCGCTGCCACGATGATCCAGTGAATTGCTGGGCTACAGCGGCTTTCAGTCCCGCATGGGCATCGGAGATCACCAGATGTACCCCCGACAGGCCCCGCGCTTTGAGAGAGGCGAGGAACTCACGCCAGAACTCGAAGGACTCGCTGTCACCGACCGCGGTACCCAACACCTCGCGGGTGCCGTCGATCGACACCCCGGTCGCCACGACCAGGGCTTGAGATACCACGTGGGCGCCGACCCGAACCTTGCAGAAAGTGGCATCAGCGAACACGTAAGGAAACTCAGTGTGGGTCAGGGAGCGTTCGCGGAACGCGGCAATGTCTTTGTCCAGGCCGGCGCAGATGCGGGAGACCTCGGACTTGGAGATGCCCGAGGAGACGCCAAGGGCGTTGACGAGATCGTCGACCGAGCGTGTGGACACGCCGTGAACGTAGGCCTCCATCACGACCGCGTGCAGGGCTCTGTCGATGCGTCTGCGTCGTTCGAGCAGGCTCGGGAAGAACGACCCAGCTCGCAGCTTGGGGATCTTGACTTCGACATCGCCGGAGGTCGTCGACACGGTCTTGGTGCGGTGGCCGTTGCGGATGTTTGAGCGTTCCGCGGAACGCTCATAGCGGTGCGCGCCGATCTTCTCAGTGGCCTCGGCCTCGATCAGCGCTTGCAGCCCCGCCCGGATCAACTCGGCGAACACCGCGCCGGAATCGGCGGAGCTGAGTGCATCAAGATGGGCGAGCAAGGCAGAATGGTCGTGGGTCATCGCGTTGTGTGTCCTTCTGTTGAGTCACTTGGTAGGTAACTCACTGACCACTACGCGATGGCCCGCCTCGACAGGGGCACCGACACGCTCCGTGACGGCCTCACCTCAGCACGGAAACCCCACCACCCCAGGGGACTTACCCGAGGATGATGCCGGCCGGCGCGGGAGGACGACTCGGGCGCCATCTTTACCCCTCAGCCAAGACGCGCACCCGTGACGAATACATTTGACACCGAGCATGACCGACTCTGCCACAGCCGCTTTAGCTGGTAAGGAAACGTGTCAGAGTAGGACGAGTTGTCGGCGCCGAACGTCCGCCGATGTCGCGGACGGCCGATGGTTCGAAGTCAGGCAGAGAGGGAGCCGATCGCTGCTTGCTCGCCGTCGCGGCCACTCCATGTTGCTATCCCTCCGATGAGAACTGCGCCCATGGCGCCTCCCGTGCGGCCGCGGGGCCACTGAATCCCCGTCCGCTCGATCTGGTCCTGCACCAGATTTGCTCAGCCAACAGCTACGGCTTCTTCTCCGGCAGTGGCCAACACCCCTTCACCGGAGTGCCCCATTCCATGAGACATGCCGCCCTCAGGGGTGACGTCGCTTGACAGCCAGACGTAATCCAGCTCGTCATCCTCGCGAATCTGGCGATGCTGACGTGTAAGGGCTCGGGACATGCTTGACGTCGTGTCGTCGGGACATCGTTGACGTCTCACGCTTGTCGGTGGTCGCAGTCAGAGTGTGGGGGGTGTCCTTCTCTGCTGAGACTGAATCCGA
>NZ_JBDZDI010000046.1:0-2724 GCF_040044975.1 Gordonia oleivorans | reverse complement strand
CGGCTTACCTGTCTCCTCGACGATCCGGACCGCCCCATCACGAAACTCCCGGTCGTACTTCTTCCGCTTCTCTGGCATCGTGCTCCTCATTATCGATGCCTCTACGGTTCGGGGGGAACCTCAACCCCCCACCAGTGGGGACTTTCTCATGGCCACGGACACCCCCGCATGCGCGGCGATCGTGCGCAGCCCCGGCGACGGTAACCCCACCGCCAGACCCAGCCACAACCGCAGGACTTCTCTGATCTCTTCCACAGCAACCTCCCGATAGCCCATGCCGCCGCCCCTTCCATGACTGCTCGTCACGGCCGAGTCAACGGGACCTGACCCCGGACCTTGGACACGTTGAATCCCGCAGTTCGCGGGGAGAAGCGAGATGATCAAGGTATGGCTCGGAGACACTATTCAGAGCAGTTTCGTCAGGACGCGGTGGACTTGTACGAGTCGACCCCCGGGGCCACGGTGCGCGGTATCGCCGCCGATCTTGGGGTCGAGCGCGGCACGTTGCGTCACTGGCTTGAGCGCTACGGCACCGGCCGCAAGACCGCTGCCGATGGCAGCGGGGCGGTCAGCCCGCTCAAGGCCCGCAACGGCGATGGGCCCGCTGTGGTGGGGCCAGAAAGCGCTGAGGCCAAGATCGCACGGTTGGAGAGGGAGAACGCGGCACTGCGTAGCGAGAAGCTCAAGCTGAGCACCGAACGGGAGATTTTGCGTCAGGCGGCCAAGTATTTCGCCGGGGAGACGAACTGGTGAGCCGCTTCCAGTTCGTCGCCGACCACCTCGACACCTACCCGGTCAAGTGGCTATGCGATCTCCTCGAGATCGCGTGTTCGTCGTTTTACGCCTGGCGCAAGGCGGCCCCGCGCCGGGCGGCTCGTGCGGAAGCTGATCATGTTTTGGCGCAACGTATTCGTGAGGTTCACGATGGTGACAGCACCTGTGGTGCACCGCGGATTACCGCGGAACTCAACGATGGGGTGGCGCTGGAGAACCGGGTCAATCACAAACGGGTGGCGCGGGTGATGCGCGCCCACGGCATTGTCGGTTATCGGCGGCGCCGTCGTGTGGTCACCACGATCCCTGAACCTGCCGATCGCATAGTCCCTGACCTGGTGGAACGCGATTTCACCGCGCCCGCCACGAACCGGGTGTATGTCGGCGATATCACGTATCTGCCGATCGCCGATGGCTCCAACCTGTACCTGGCTACGGTGATCGACTGCTACTCCCGACGGTTGACGGGGTGGGCGGTGGCCGATCATATGCGCACCGATCTCGTTGCCGATGCCTTGCAAGCGGCACAACAGACGCGAGGGTCGTTGTCGGGAGCGGTCTTTCACTCCGATCACGGCTCGGTCTACACCAGCAAGGCCTACGCCAACCTGTGCGCTGAACTCGGCGTGACCCAGTCCATGGGAGCGGTGGGCACCAGCGCCGACAATGCGATGGCCGAGTCGTTCAACGCCACGCTCAAACGCGAGGTCCTTCAAGATGAGCAGTCCTGGCCCGATGAGTTCACCTGCCGGCGTGAAGTCTTTGGGTGGCTCGTGCGTTACAACAACCGCCGAAGACACTCGTGGTGCGGGCACCAATCACCACTCACCTACGAAAACCGTTACGCTGCTACACTTCTACACGCAGCATAAATCCCACCCTGTGTCCAAGATCCGGGGTCAAGGCCCAACGGACAAAACAAGAGACCACCAGCGCAACGCGCCGGTGGTCCCATAACTGGCAATCCAGGTGGTCCCATCCCGATGGCAAAAATCAGCTCACAGCGGTCCCTTCACCGTGGCAAATGACACTCGCGGTACCTGACGCTTCGGCGAGAGTGTTGTCGGAGGAGTCGCGCACAGTGCTGACCGAGGGGTCGACTTTAAACTCGATCAGCCGGTCGGCATAGGCCAGCGATATGTATTGGGGGTTCATTTGGTCGACGCAAGACCATGAAGTACCCCAGGTTTAGTTCCTATGTGGTTGCGAGGGCCGGGGCGGCCGACTCGCAGATAGCTGAGGCGCCGTTGAGGGCGGCCTCGAACTCTGTGGGTGGTTGATAGTCGAGCGCTTCGTGTAGACGCTGTTGGTTGTACCACCAGACCCATTCGCAGGTGGCAAGCCCCACCTGCTCGACGGTGCGCCAAGGCCGACGCTGCCTGATCAGCTCGGTCCGTATGGTAGCCGCAACATGCCAACCGACGATCACGCGGGTGCAGGCATCGGTGACAAATTCGGTGTAGGCGAAGCCCTGCCAGGTTCGCACGCAGGTGATGTCGACGACCCATAGCTGGGACGACCCGTAGCTGGTTGGGTCGATCGGCACGAAACTGTCGCTGAACTCGGTCGGTAGGTCTGGCCGTGGTCGGGTCGGGACGGGTGGTGAAAGCCTTCGCTGCCCGCTGCACTCCGCGGACCCCGGCCAGTCGCATCAGCCGCCGGGTCTGATTCTCGGCCGATGTGGTGGCCGGCGCCGGCGGTGGTAGGTCCGTTCGATCCAGGTGACGATTGCGATCCGTAGCTGTTCACGGGTGTCCCAGCGTTGACGGTCGAGCACGTTGCGTTGCAGGAGCGCGAAGAAGATCTCCATAGCTGCGTTGTCCCCTCATTGACCGGCTAATCGTGGTCGAGCCTGCGGCAACGATCGGCCGATGGTTCATTGTCGATCTGGTTTGCGGCGTTGCCGTCGGAGTTGTTCGTCGTGCTGGGCGACGGTGCCGGCGAGGCTCT
>NZ_JBDZDI010000045.1:0-3044 GCF_040044975.1 Gordonia oleivorans | reverse complement strand
TACACACACATCGCGATCACCATCGCCGCGACGACACCGGATGCCGCCAGCGTGGTCGGTACCGCCACCACACCAGCCACCGCCGCGGCGGCACCCACATGATGACGCCGCGACCGGCACCGGTGACCGGAGTCCAAGCGGCTCAGCCGCGGCCCCACGGACGACGAATCGCTGATCGACAACACACCCACCGGGCCCGCCACGGGCCCCGAACGGGCCAACGTTCCCAACGCCGAGCAGACCGCCCGCGCACCCACCAGCTGGGCGGCGCGGGCATCGGCGGCTTGCTCGACCAAGCCGGCGACCTCACGGCCCGCGCGGCTGAACAACGGAATCAGCGGAAACGCACGCCCGAGAGCGCGGGCCGCCAACACCACGGTGTGATGACGTTGCCGCCGGTGCGCGCGCTCATGGGCAACGACGGCATCGAGTTCCTCACCGGACAACGCCGCCTGTAACCCAGTCGTGGCGGCGATCCCGGCATCCTTACCCGGCAGACAAAACGCCATCGGCCGCCCGTCGGCGAGCCACCACACGTCGGGATAGCGCTCACTGCGGGCGCCCACCAACCGCAACGACTGCAGATACTCCTCACGAGCACCACGCATCCGCACCGCCGATCGCACCGCGATCGTCACCGCTCGGACAATCGCTGCCCCGGTCACCACCGCCAGCACGCCACCGGAGATCGCCTCCACCCGCGGGGATGCGCCGTGTGACAACACCCGCAGACACGACACCACCTCGGACAACGAATGGATGCCGAAATGGCCGGGAACCGCCAGCGTCACAACAGCTCCCACCCACAACATCGCAAACACGACCTGCGCGGCCGGCCAGGCCACCAACACCCAACGAGCATCGATACGGCCCTGCACCCGAACCATCCATCGAGGCCACAACCAGCCCAGCACACCCGCGGCAACAACTAACACCACCGCTGCACTCATGGATGCTCACCCATCGTTCGCCTCGATCCTCGACGCCCCGCCGTCAGCTCGCTGAGACCCACACTCAACACACCTTCCCGGCGACCCACCACCTGCACCACCAGCCAGTATGCCCCAGAAGTTCGTCGGTGACGCCGCAACTCAGGCACCGACCGCGCCGCCAATTACTAGGTTTTATAGTAGTTAGTTGACGCGGGTTGACCCGGCCTGCGCGTACCAGTCCGAGGAATGCGCCGTGACCGAGAACCCGAAGGAGACGCACTCGCCCCCCGACGACCACCGTCGTCAGTATCTGCATGCCATGCGAGACGTCTACCGAGCACCCACGCCATACTCGACCCACCAGTTTTTCCACCGCGCCCACCACCTCAGCGTCACCTCGAACCGACGCCGCCACCTCGCCGCACACATCGGTCTCGTCCGCCACCTCGCTGCGATCGGCGACCTCTCCGGGGCACGTCACCACCTCGGCAACGTCCTCATCTCCCTCGTCCTCCAAAAGCATTGCGGCCAAAAGCCTTCACAGCCTTCCACCCCCATCCAGAAGTCGTGACCACGACACCCCCAGAGGGTTAGGGCGGCTCCTACCCGGTCTCGCCACCACCCCGATCACCACACCACCCACGCCCGAACTCAGTCCTACCCACACGAAAGTCCTAGCCGCTTGCCTGCCTCAAACCCGTCCAACCGCACCGCTGCGGTCGTCCTCGCAGTCATCGCCACGCTGATTGTGCTAACCGGCTGCTCCACCCGGGAACAACCCACATCCCCACCACCGTCGGCAACCTCAGCAGAGAGCGCAACACTGACCCCAGAACTCGACCACCTCCACGCCCTGCACATCCGCGCCGACGGCACTATCCTCGCCGGAACTCACACCGGCGTAATCGCCCTCACCGCAGATGGAACCACCAGCCGGGTCGGCGTCTCCGACGACGACTTCATGGGACTGGCCGGGGTAACCGGCTCTGATCGGATCTTCGCCTCCGGCCATCCCGGCCCGCGGAGCTCGGCACCCAACCCGCTGGGACTCGTCGCCAGCGAAGATGGCGGGCAGACATGGACACCGAGATCGGTGGCCGGCGACATCGACTTCCACGCGCTCGCCACCAACGGACAACTACTCGTAGGCTTCGACGGAATCAACGGCCTGCTCGTATCGACCGATGACGGGAGAAGCTGGACCCCCGGCGCGCCCCTGGCCGCAGCAGCACTCGCGATCACCGACCGCGGCGTATGGGCGACTACCCCAGATGGCCTGCAACACAGCACCGACGACGCCCAGACCTTCACAACCGTTCCCGATGCGCCGGCCCTAGCTCTCCTGGCGGCCGCACCCGATGGCACGCTCTGGGGCATCGACACCGCCGACACCGTCTGGCGCAGCCCAGACGGCACACACTGGGAACAACGCAGCACCATCAATAGTGTCAACGCGCTGGTCGCCAGAAACGCCGAAAATGCATACGCCGCAAACGAACAATTGCTCTACACGCTCAGCTAACGGACTCGTGTGGAGCAACGAAGGAAGGAGGCGACTCAGATCCGGACGCGCTTTTGATCACGTCCACTCCACCCACTCCACGAGCAGGATCTGACAGACGGTGGCACCCGGCCGACCTGGGTGGTCACTCTCGACCACCTGACGGCACCCAGAAACGCCACGTCTTCGAAGACGTCACTGTCGTTATCGATGAGACGAGCAGCCCCGACTACCCCACGAACTTGCTGCGCGTGTCACAGCTGCGTGAGCACACCGAACCCGCGACCTCAAAGATCGCCTTGGGCGGGGACGGTTATCGAAGGCCGCCGGCTTCGGGCTGTGGATGCGAGTGCTGCAAGACGACGGCACGATCGGCGTGTATGGGCACATCAGCGAGACACTGGTGAGCGTCTGGCAGCGAGTCCTGGCCGGCGCGCAGATCGCAACGGTAGGAAACCGCGGCTACTCCACCGGCCCACACCTGCACGACAAGGTGTGGCAGCAAGATGGACCCAAACTCGATCCTGCACCGTGGTTGAGAACCCGGGGAGTCTACGTCGTCGGACGACCCGCCTTATCGGCGCGCGGGAGGTATGAGGACGAGTGGTCCC
>NZ_JBDZDI010000044.1:0-3419 GCF_040044975.1 Gordonia oleivorans | reverse complement strand
ATTGACCGGCTAATCGTGGTCGAGCCTGCGGCAACGATCGGCCGATGGTTCATTGTCGATCTGGTTTGCGGCGTTGCCGTCGGAGTTGTTCGTCGTGCTGGGCGACGGTGCCGGCGAGGCTCTCGACGATCGTTCGCAGGTGCGCAACTTCGGTGGCGAGGCCGGTGAGTGTGCGGGCGTCGGTCTGTCGGGTGCGGTGTTCGTCGATGACGGCGCGCATTTCGGTGTTGCGGTAGAGGGTCGCGCGACCGATCTTGGTGCGGGCAGCGACTGCGGTGAAGGTGATGGGTTGGCCTGTGGCGGCGAGTTCGGCGCAGGTTCGTTCAACCTCGGCCAGCGCTTTGCTGCTCATGCGGTCTCGGTGCCGGCCTCGGCGATGAGGATGTCGAGGCGGGCGACGAGTTGTTGGTGGCGGCGGGCCTCGTCGACCCAGCCGCGGGACTGGGCATCCTCGGCGAGCTGTTGCGCATCAACGCGTTGCGCGGCAAGGACTCCGAGATGGGTTGCGTCGGTGTGGAAGCTGGGACAATGTTCACAGATGTTGGCATACGGGCAGGTTCCCTGGGCGGGTGCCCGCAGGCAGTAGCCGCCGGCCAGCCGCGATTTGATGGCCGGGGCCTGCTTCCAGTCGGATCCGGTGATGTCGGTGATCGGTAGTTGCGGTCGGTCGGCGGCGAGCGGGCCGATCTGGCTTTTGGCGAGGTCGAGGGCTCGTTCGTATTCGGTGCGGACGGTGGAGTCGAACAGGTGCGCGTAGCGCAGGCTCATCTGGGTGGAGACGTGTCCGAGCAGCGCCATGAGCGCTTGTAGGGAAACCCCGGCGTTGATCAGGGCGGTGGCATAGGTGTGGCGCAGTTGATGTGGGGTGATGTGGTCGAGCCCGGCGGTCGCTGCCGCCCGGTTGAGCTCAGCGCGTAGTGCGTTCTGGGAGAGTCGTTTTCCGTGGTGGGTGAACAAGAAGTCGGCGGGTGCTCCGGTGCGGGGGTGACGTAGTGGCCGGCCGTGAGTGCGGGTGGCGGTGATGCGGTCGACGAGGGTGAGGACTTCGTCGTCGATGGGTACCATGCGTTCGGAGTCGAGTTTGCCCAGTGGCACTTTCAGCCACGACCCTTGCCCCGGGATCTCGTGGATGCAGTCGAGTTCGAGGTCGAGCAGTTCCCCGATCCGCAACCCACACGCCCGCGCCAACAGCAGGGCGTCTGCGGCCAGACGATACGGCGAATCCGCCAGCGCTGCAGCAAGCTTGCGATCGGCATCTACGGGTAGATAGCGTGGCAGAAACCGTTGCGGGCGAGGCAGGTCGCTGCGGAAGATCAGCTTGCGCGCTGGCGCGTCATCCCATCCCCACTCGGTGATCTCGGCCAGGAAATGGCCGACCGCGTGCACGCGTCGGATGCGGTCGGCCACGGTGATGGGTGCACCGGTGACACTGTTGAGGGTGGTGGGCAACGACGCCAGATACGGCTCGATATGGCGTCGACGATCGAGGTGGGCCAGCGAGGTCAGATCGGGGTCGGTGACGGCCAGGAATCGGCCGAAGTGCGCGAGTCGGGTCGCGATGCTGCTGACGGTCTTCGGCGCGCAGGTGGCGTACTTGCGGTTGAGGTAGCCCACGAACGCCGGGCGCAGTGCTGTGGGCACCTCGGCCATCCGATCCTCGAGGCTGTGTGCGGTCGTCGCCGGTGGTGCTTCGGAGTCGAGGATGCCGAGATGGAACAGGATCTGGCGGGCACTGTGCAGGGTGCTGCGGTAGTGTTTCGCGCCGCGTCCGGTGTGTTCTTCGCGCAGTGTGCAAGCGTGCAGGAGGTCGGCGAGGTCGTCCTCGTACAGGTCGGTCAACGGGCGCTGGGACTGGATGAGCAACCGCGCGATGATTTGTGAGGCGATCGCCGATGCGACTCGGTCGGTGAATCCCAATTCCTTTGCCGCACTGACAAATCTCTGAAGGTCAGCGTTGAGTGGACTGACCGCGAGTTCCAGCCAGATACTGCTGAGTTTGCGGTACACCAGATAATCGTATCCGGGTGCCAGGCGCCCGCTGACCATCAAGAACGTGATGAACGGGCGGGTGGAGCAGTTTGCGGCCAGGCGTTTCTCGAGAGGTTCCTCGGCCCAGTCGGCGACCGTGGGCCAGCGCTTGAGGAAGGAGCGTGCCGCTTGGGTGTAGGCCGGGTTGCCGCGGCCACGCCGCCGCAGATGGGCGAGGTAGGCAGTCTGGACCTCTGCCGGTGTCTCAGGTCTGGGTGCGAAGTCGTGTGCGTGCTGCATCGAACTCTGCCTTGACATGTGTTGGGGTCAAATGGATATAGCGGGCTGTGGTATCGACGTGAGCGTGGCCGAGCAGCGCTTGCATCACCGCCAGATCGACTCCGGCTTCGGCCATCGCGGTGCCGAAGGTATGACGCAGTGCGTGTGGGTGGCCGGCGGCCACTCCGGATTTGAGGCGGTGGTAGCGGAAGATCGTGCGTAGTCCAGCCGCGGTCAACGGCTGACCCCGGTGCGGTCCCTTCGCCACCAGAAACAGACGGGTATTGGATGATTCGGGCCGCTCGGTCAGGACGTAGGTGTGAATCAGGCCGGCCACCTCGACATCGAGCGGCACCCGGCGTTCCTTGCCGCCCTTGCCGAGTACCCGTACCCAGCGGGCGCCGATATCGACATCGGTCACCTCCAGGGTGAGCAACTCGCACGAGCGTAACCCCGACAACAACATCAACCCGGCCAACGACCGGTCCCGCCAGGTGTGCAGGCTCGCCACCAGATCTGCGGTCTCACGACGATCCAGTGCCCGGGGTAGCCGACGCGGTTCGCGCAGCCGCAACGCTGACCGCCTCTTCGGCTTGACCAGATGGCCGAGCAGGGCGTTGCGTTCTTCGGCGGTGACGCGGCGTGCTTCACGCCCACTCGGGACCGGATTGACCAGGTCAGGATCGGTGATGCTGCGATAGGTGAACAAGCCCGTCAGCGCCGCGAGTCGATGATTGATCGTGGTCGGTGAGTACCGATCGAGCCGTTGCCCGGTCATCGACAACACATTTGCTGGACGACCCGGAATCGACGTCTCTCGGCAGAACCGCATGAAGTCGAGAAGCGTTGTCGTGGTTACTGATTCCAACGTGATATCGGACTCGTCGAGCCACCGGCAGAACGCCAGCAGGTCGTAGCCGTAGGCCCGTAACGTGCGCGCCGAGTAGTTTCGGTCGGCCAGATAGCCGAGGTAATCATTGACCACCACGTACCTTCCGGCATGGTCACCGGCCAACTGCCAGGCAACCTCAGTGCCAGATTCCAGATGCAGCAACTGCCGATCCGTCATGAGACAGGTGTAACGCCACCGTCAACCCCGGTCAAGTATCTTCCGTTGTCGGCGTGTCTGTTTCACCGTAGCCCCGGGCTCCGGATTAGCCGGTCAACAGGCA
>NZ_JBDZDI010000043.1:0-4245 GCF_040044975.1 Gordonia oleivorans | reverse complement strand
GCACTTAGCGCCGTCGAGATCAACGGCAGAAAACGAAGCAACTCGACGATGTCAACGACCGACCCGGCACTGACCAGCGGCAGGCTCAGTGGACCGAAGGAGGTCAGCTGAGCGTGCTCAGCGAATGCGAGGCCCAGCCGAAACCCGTCGTGCGGCCCCATCGTCGGATACACGTCATGAAACCATTGCATCGGCACCTGCGCTTCTTGCGTGATCAACGTTCTGAGGTCGGTGCCCTCCTGGGCCATTATCCGACCGAATGCGCTCGTCGCCTCCGTGCCCAGCGCACCGCTGTCGAGAAGCTGTGCAAACGCCAACGGGGGCACACCGGATTCACCGAGGGTCACGTGAGCCAGATTAACAACAGATTGCGACGTTCACACATGGATCGGTCGGGATCCGCACATTCACACTCAAGGGGAACCTCATACGTGCAAGGAGGTGGCCATGGCCACGATCACATACATCACCCACGATGGAGACGACTACGAAGCCGATCTCGTGGAGGGGAAGTCGCTCATGCAGACCGCCGTCGACGAAGCCGTCCCCGGCATCGACGGTGATTGTGGTGGCGAAGCGGCCTGCGGTACGTGTCACGTCATTGTCGACCCGGCGTGGATCAAGACCGTCGGGCGCAGCGGCGAGGGCGAGGAAGAGATGCTGAGCATGCATCCGGAACGGGAAGGAACCTCGCGGCTGTCCTGCCAGATGATCGCGACTGAGGAGTGGGACGGCCTGACTGTTCGCCTCCCGGAATTCCAACTCTGACCCGCAACGACGAAGGAATGCAATCATGAGCATCGCAGCCACCGTCGCCGAGAAGGCGCAATCAATGATCCCGATCGACCTTCAGATCCGGGGGGCGCATGTCTATGACAAGACCCGCCGAATCGTCACAAGGACCGACGGCCAGAAGATCTTCACCGAGACCCCGATCCCGCCGGTGGACGAGGTCGATCTCGCCGAAATCGACCTGAGTAACCCGTTCCTGTATCGCCAGGGTATGTGGCGCTCGTACTTCGAGCGTGTCCGCAACGAGGCGCCGGTGCACTTCCGTTCGGAGAGCCCCTTCGGTCCGTTCTGGTCGGTCACGCGACACGCCGACATCATCGCGGTCGACAAGAATCACGAGGCGTTCTCCGCCGAACCGTTCATCATCATCGGCAGGCCCCCGCGTTTCATGGACATCGCGATGTTCATCGCGATGGATCCGCCCCGGCACGACAAGCAGCGCGCCGCAGTGCAGGGCGTGGTGGCTCCGAAGAACCTTCGTGAGATGGAGGGGCTCATCCGCGCGCGCGTCCGCGAAGTCCTCGACGGCCTCCCACTCAACGAGCCGTTTGACTGGGTCCAGACTGTGTCGATCGAACTCACTGCACGCATGCTCGCGACGCTACTTGACTTCCCTTACGACAAGCGGCACAAGCTGGTCGAATGGTCCGACCTCGCGACCTCGATGGAGCAGGCCAACGGCGGCCCCTCGGACAACGACAGGGTCTTCCGTGAGATGGTCGCGATGGCGCAAGGCCTGAGTTCGCTGTGGCGGGACAAGGCGGCACGTACCGTGGCCGGCGAAGAGCCTGGCTTCGACCTCATCACCATGCTGCAAAGCAACGAGGACACCAAGAACCTCCTCGACGATCGCCCCATGGAGTTCCTCGGTAACCTCGTGCTGCTGATCGTCGGCGGCAATGACACGACCCGCAACTCCATGAGCGGCGGAGTGCTGGCCCTCAACGAATACCCCGAGCAGTTCGAGAAGCTCAAGGCCAACCCCGACCTCATCCCCAACGCGGTGTCGGAGATCATCCGCTGGCAGACCCCTCTTGCTTACATGCGCAGGGTCGCCAAGAAGGACGTCATGCTCGGCGGCCAGTTCATCCGCAAGGGTGACAAGGTGGTGATGTGGTACGCCTCGGGCAACCGAGACGAGCGCGTCTTCGAGCGTCCAGACGAGCTCATCATCGACCGGGCCAACGCCCGCAACCACATCGCGTTCGGTTTCGGTGTACACCGCTGCATGGGCAACCGGCTCGCCGAGCTCCAGCTACGCATCCTGTGGGAGGAGCTCCTCCCTCGCTTCGACAACATCGAGGTGGTGGGTGAGCCGGAGTACGTGCAATCGAACTTTGTCCGTGGGATCAGCAAGATGATGGTTCGCCTGACCCCCAAGGGGGAAATGTGACGGCTGATCAGGTCGTCATCCTCGGCGCGAGCCACGCCGGCGTCCAACTCGCGGGCGCTCTCCGAAAGGAGAAATGGGCCGGGGATGTCTTGCTGATCGGCGACGAGGGCAGGCTCCCCTACCAGCGTCCACCGCTGTCCAAGGCATACCTGGCAGGTGCATCACAGCTTGATGACTGCGCGATCCGCGGACGTCAGTTCTACGACAAGCAGCGGATCGAGCTCGTGGACGGAACGGCGACGGCGATCAACCGTTCCGCGCACACCGTCACCCTCAACAGTGGAGACGTGGTGTCTTACGCCACGCTGGCACTGTGCACCGGCGCGCGCGCCCGCGCGCTGACCGTTCCGGGCGCCGAGTTGACGGGCGTCCACTACTTGCGCACCGCCACCGACGTCGAGGCCATCCGTGCCGCGGTGGTGCCAGGTTGCCGGGCCGTCATCGTCGGCGGCGGCTATATCGGCCTGGAGACGGCCGCCTCACTTCGAGCTCAGGGTGTGGACGTCACTGTTCTCGAGGCTGCGGAACGCGTGCTCGAGCGGGTGACCGCGCCGGTGGTCTCGAGGTTTTTCGACCGTACCCACCGGACCGAGGGTGTCGATGTTCGCACCAGCGCGTTGGTCGAGGGTTTTCGCGGGGAGGGGCGAGTCGAAGAGGTGGTGCTCGCCGACGGTGAGACCCTGGCCGCGGACCTCGTCATCGTCGGTGTCGGCATCATTCCCAACACGGATCTCGCGGTCGCCGCGGGCCTCGAGGTTGACGACGGAGTCATCGTCGACGACCATGCACGCACCAGCGACCCCGACATCGTCGCCGCCGGCGACTGCGTCAACCAACGGATCGCACGGTACGACAGGCGCGTCCGCCTCGAATGTGTGGCGGCCGCCACCGAGCAGGCCAAGGTCGCGGCAGCGACCATCTGCGGCAACGAAGCCGGTCTCACCGCGCTGCCTTGGTTCTGGTCCGATCAATACGATCTGAAGCTGCAGATCGCCGGGCTCAACACCGGGTACGACGAGGTACTGGTCAGCGGTGACCCTGACCACGACCGTGACTTCACCTGTTACTACTTCAACGACGGCGAGCTGATCGCCGCGGACTGCGTCAACAGACCCAAGGATTTCATGAACGCGAAGCGTACGATCGCACAGCGTTCGTCGCTCGACAGGTCCGAACTGATCGGAGCCACACCATGACCACATCACCCGCGGCAGCGGAAAGGCCGGCGGCGGCGCTCACAGCATCGACCTTCCTCGACATCCATCACGCGACCGTGCAGGCCTTCACCCAAGACGCGGTCGGCGACGCGGACACCGATCGCGAGAAGGCGCGGCGCCTCTTCGCCGCAGTCCGAGACCAGATCCGTTACGACCCCTACACCGTCTCTGACAAGCCCGATCATTACCGGGCCAGCCATGTCATCGAGTCCGGACGTGGGTACTGCGTACCCAAAGCGGTCGTACTGACAGCCGCGTTCCGCGCGGCAAACATACCGGCCCGGCTCGGCTTCGCTGATGTACGCAATCATCTGCAGACCGACGCGCTGCGCGAACTCATGGGAACCGACGTCTTCGTATATCACGGATACAGCCACGTCTACATCGAGGGGCGCTGGTTGAAAGCTACACCCGCGTTCAACATTGAATTGTGCACTCGATTCGGGGTCCCACCTATCGACTTCACCGGCGATCGCGACGCGTTGTTTCACGCGCACGCGGCGGACGGCTCCGCGCACATGGAGTACGTGCACGAACGCGGCGTCTACAACGACTTGCCCCTCGAGGAAATCCTGGCGGGCCTGCGGCATGCCTACGGCCCTCTGATCTTCTCGGGACGGCCAGCTCCGTCCGACGCATTCCGCGCATAGTGTGCGCTCCGGCGGGCTACCGCCGCAGGTTACTGCCCGCTCGAACACCCGTGCCACCACCTGTCGGCCAGATCCCGTCGCACAGTGTCCACCACCACTAGGGAGACCATGACAATGTCCGAGTCATTGCTCGACACCTATCCACACCGAATGGGCGGCCATTGCGGCTCCAGCGCGATGCGCGACTTGATGG
>NZ_JBDZDI010000042.1:0-5146 GCF_040044975.1 Gordonia oleivorans | reverse complement strand
GATCCCGTCGCACAGTGTCCACCACCACTAGGGAGACCATGACAATGTCCGAGTCATTGCTCGACACCTATCCACACCGAATGGGCGGCCATTGCGGCTCCAGCGCGATGCGCGACTTGATGGTGAGGGGGACCCGTTTGGTGGTCCAGTCGCTATGCGGCTTGGGATTGGTGGGTCGTGGTCCACTGTAGAGCGAATTCAGCGGGGCTGAGTTCGCCGTGGGCGCTGTGGGGCCTGGCGGTGTTGTAGTCGGTCCTCCAATCCTCGGTGATCACTTGGGCTTCGAGCAGAGAATCGAAGCGCCACGAGTTGAGCAGTTCATCGCGTAGTCGACCGTTGAACGATTCGATCCAGCCGTTCTGCCATGGCGAACCGGGGTCGATGAACAAGGCTCCGGTGCCGGTGAATCGGCACCAGTCGCGTACGGCGTGGGCGACGAATTCGGGGCCGTTGTCGAACCGCACGTAGACCGGCGCCCCGCGGGTCAAAGCCAGCGTGTCAAGGACTGCGACCACTTGGTCGGCGTCGATTGACCTGCCGATCTCGATGGCCAGGCACTCTCGGGTGTACTCATCAATGATGTTGAGTAGCTTGATCGTACGACCATCAGCGAGGGTGTCGAATTGGAAGTCCATCGCCCAGATCACGTTCGGCCGGATAGGACACATCGCCCCTACGGTGACACCGACGCCGGTCAACCGCTTCTTTTTGCGGCGCTGGGGCACTCGAAGTCCTTCCTCACACCATAGTCGACGAATACGTTTGTCGTTGACCGCCCATCCGGATTTGCGTGCCATCTTCGCTGCTCGCCGCCACCCCCACCGGGGCCGGTCGGTGGAGAACCTGCGTAGCCAGGCCCTCAGCCTGGTGTCCTCGTCGTCCGCTGGTTGTGTCCTCAGGCGCATCGTCGAGCGGTGGATACCGACCACCGCACACGCCCGACGCTGAGACACCCCGAACCGTTCTTGCAGCACCGTCACGGCGCGGCGTTTACGGTTCGGGGTCAAAAGTTTCCCGACGACAGGTCCTTGAGCATGTCAATGTCGAGGGCCTGGTTGGCCACGAGCTTCTTGAGTCGGGCGTTCTCCGCCTCGAGTTCTTTGAGCCGCTTGGCGTCATCAGCTTTCATGCCGCCGTACTGGGCCAGCCAGCGATGCCACGTGGACTCCGCGACTTCGAGGTGCCGGCACACCTCGTCGAGTTCCTGACCAGCGGCGAGGAGCATATTGCCCTCGGCGAGCTTGCGGATGATCTGCTCCGGCGTGTGCCGGCGGCGCTTGTTCGATGTCATGACGTCGTTGATTCTTCCTGCTCGAACAATCGAGCAACAGAGTCCCACAACGACTGGACCACCCAGGAGGGCTCACCTCACAAGCTAAGCGCTCGGTTCACGGGGAGGGCGGTAAGGCGCTGCGAATGGGTTAGATACGTCTCGCCCTCAGGGTTGATGCAGCCTTGCTGTATCGGGTAACACCAGATGCAGGCGCGGTTACGGTATTCTAGTCGGCTTGAAGGAATCGAGTAATCAGGTCTGTGGCGGCGTCCGGGTCTCCGTGGTTCTGAAAGTGACTTAAGTCAACTTTCACGAACACGGCGTTCGCGGTGAAATACGCTTTCTTGCCTACTGTGCCGACCGCTTTGATGGAGAGTGCCCGAGCGGTGTTATCGACGACCGTGGCGACGAGGTGCACGGGTGTGTGCAGTGGCACTGGGTGTCGGTACTCGACGGTGAGTGTTCGAGTGACTGCAGGTGTGCGGGCGATCCACAGGGTGAATCCCATGATGTCGTCGCAGGCTGCTGAGATGGCACCGCCATGGGCTAGGCCGGGTGCTCCTGATTGGCGTTCGTCGAAGGTTAGATCAGCGTAGACGTGGTCGTCATGCCTGTATACCTCGAGCTGGAGTCCGCTGGGGTTGTCGCTGCCACATCCCATACATGATGGCGAGTGCGCTGGTAGCCGCTGATCGAAGCCCATTGGGTGGTCCTCTCTGCGGTCCTCGTTCGGTGTTCGAGCACTCGCAGTTTCGTTCTGTTACCGACGGTATCGTTTGTGCTGTTGGTCTGGAGCGGGAAGTGGGCAAGGGTGGAGATCGCCGATATCGATGATGTGGACCCGAGGCGGGTTCGCTCGCGGGCGCGGTTGTTGGATGCTGCCGCGACCCTGCTCAGCAGCGGTGGGGTCGAAGCGGTCACCGTGGAGGCTGTAACCCGGCTATCTCGCGTAGCCCGCACCACGCTGTATCGACATTTTGAGAGCACCACGGACCTGGTGGCAGCAGCCTTCGAGCGGTTGTTGCCTCAGGTGGACAACCCTGAAACCTCGCAATCGATTCGCGATGACCTGGTCACATTGATGCAACGCCAGGCTGCTCTCATCGAACAGGCTCCGTTGCAGTTGACCACACTGGCTTGGTTGGCAATGGTTCCCAAGCAACCTGGCGAAGAACCAAACGCATTGGGGCCGTTGCGGATGCGCGTAGTCAACCAGTACCGAGAACCCTTTGATCGAGTGTTGACAAGTAGCGCGGCCGCCGCTGAACTCGACGATCCGGACTTGACCATGGCGATCACTCAGCTGGCAGGCCCTCTGGTCTTCGCCAAGCTCACCGGGATTCGCGCGATGGATGTCGCTGATCTCGAGCGCCTCGTCGATGACTTTCTTGCGGCGCACAGGCGGCGCCCGCCTACATAGCCTCACCGCCTTCCACTTTTACGCTACAACTTGTAGCGTAGCGCTACCGATGGTTCCACTGTGGGCCAGATGAGTTGGTGAGGTACTGCGTATGGTGGTCCATCGTCCCGATGACAAGCGCTTGGCAAGGCGGCCGTTGGTCGAGCGCAGCGAGTACAGCTCCACGTTGGGACGAATCGCGCGGTTCACTTTGACGCACAAGTCCCTGGTCATCGGGGTGTGGATAGCTGTCGGGGTGGTGTTGGCGGTGCTGTTTCCTCAGTTGGAGACGGTGGTGCGGCAGCAATCGGTAGATCCGATCCCTGCAGGGGTTCCGTCCTTTCAAGCTCTTGATCAAATGGGTGGCGCATTCGGGGAAAAGGGCGCTAAGACCACTGTCTTCGTGACCATGGAGAACCCGAATGGGCTTACAGAGGTCACGCGAGAGCGATACGACGCGTTGGTCCTACAGCTCCGTGAAAATTTTGACGATGTGCAATCGGTTCGTGACTTGCTGTCGGATCCGATCACTGCCCGCCAGGCGTTGAGTGAGGATGGCAAGGCCTGGTATCTGCCCGTCGGGGTCTCGGGGACCCTGGGCGGTCCGGCGGCGACTCATGCGGTGGAAACCGTCCGCGAAACCGCACGCCGGGTGTTTGAAGATACTGGTACCGCGGTTCATGTCACCGGACCCGCAGCCACCTTCAGTGATCAGATCGTGAGTGCCGAGAGCGACCTGGTCGTGATCACTTTGGCCACAGTCGCGCTGATCGCCCTGATCTTGCTGGTGGTGTACCGATCGCTGTTCACAGCACTGGTGCCGTTGCTGGTGATTGGTGTCAGCCTTGGGGTGGGCCGCGGCGTCTTGTCCGCACTAGGTGAGCTCGGAATGCCGGTGTCTCAGTTCACCGTCGCATTCATGACGGTCATTCTGCTCGGGGCCGGGGTGGACTACTCAGTCTTTTTCATCAGCCGCTATCACGAGCGGTTGCGCCAAGGCGCGCCTACCGCGGATGCTCTTGTGGACGCTACAGCGACGATCGGACGGGTCATCTTGGCCTCGGCGGCGACGGTGGCACTGGCATTCCTGGCTATGGCGTTCGGCGAACTGAGCGTCTTTTCCACCTTGGGTCCGGCCTGCGCGATCGCGATCCTCATCGGGTTCCTCGCCACTGTCACCTTGCTGCCGCCGGTGCTGCAGTGGGCAGCCCGCTTCGGTTGGGGCAACCCCCGACGAGACCTCACGCGCAAGTACTGGAATCGCGTGGCGGTGCTTGTCGTCCGCCGCCCAGTCCCCCTTCTCGCTATAACGATGGTGGGGCTGATCGTGCTGAGCACGATCGCGATGGGTATCCACATCACCTATGACGACCGCCAGGGCCAACCCGCGACGACCGACAGCAACCAGGGATATGCGCTGCTTGACCGCCATTTCCCCACAGATGTGACGGTTGCTGAGTTTCTTGTGGTGGATGCGCCGATCGACCTACGCACCGCCAGCGGACTTGCCGACCTCGAGCAGATGGCTTCGCGGGTATCCCAAATTCCCGGGGTGACTCGCGTCATCGGCGTCACCCGCCCCACCGGCGACAAACTCGAACAGGCCGAGCTGTCGTGGCAGAACGGTCAGATCGGGGACCAGGTGGCAGGCGCCGTCGCAGACGGCCAGCAACGAAAAGGCGACCTCGAGCAGTTGCGCTCCGGTGCCAACCAGCTCGCCGACGGGCTGGCCCAACTCGACACCCAGCTACGCCTCAACCTGACGCCACTCGCCGGTATCCTCACCCAAGCAAGCACCGCCGGTCAACAAATCCAGCAGTACCAACCACTCCTGCGCCAGCTCGCCGCGTCCGCGCCCGCACTCGACCGCGCCTCACAGAACGCCCCACAACTTGCCGCCCTGACCCGCCAAACATCCGCGGCGCTGACAACAGTGACCTCAATCCTACCCCTCCTCGACTCAGCGCCCTGGTGCGCCCAAGTCCCCCAGTGCGCAACCCTGCGCGCACAGATTCGCGACCTCAACGCCACACTAGGGAGTGGACTGCTCGACCAGATCACCACCCTGTCAACACAACTCGCACAACTAGACACACCCCTCACGACGGTCACCGACCAACTCACCGCAACCGTCAACTCCCTCAACTCCACCCTGAGCACCATCAACAACCAAGACCTGCCCGCTAAGATCACTCAACTCCAAACTGGCGTGAGTCAGCTCGCCGCAGGATCACGACAACTCGCCGACGGCGTGTCCGCGCTGATCGACAGCAACCTTCAGCAACTAGCCGGGATGGCCACCCTAGCCACGCAACTCCAAACCTCCGCCCGCGAAACCGCCGGAACAGACTCTGAAGCACCCCAGGTTTCGTGCCACCTCGTTGGTGGGCTACCTGCTGGTAGTGACCCCAGCGTAGTAGGTTGCCTCGTACTCGTTGGGCGGGACCAGGCCGATCGACCCGTGTAACCGGGTG
>NZ_JBDZDI010000041.1:0-5378 GCF_040044975.1 Gordonia oleivorans | reverse complement strand
AAGTCGGGCCGCTCGACGAGGTCGACGACTTCCGCAACTTCGAAGGTCGAGGCGTGCGCGGTCTGGTCCAGGGACGTGTGGTCACCGTCGGGCGTCCGACGCTGCTGGCCGAACACGGCATCGCCGTGGATGACCCTCACCTCAACGAGGCGCAGACCGCCGCCGAAGAAGCCGGACAGACCGCCGTACTCGTCGCCTGGGACGGCCGCGCCCATGCGGTCCTGGCGGTCGCCGATGCGATCAAACCCACCAGCGCACACGCCATCGCCCGGCTCGCCGCACTGGGTATGACGCCCATCCTGTTGACCGGCGACAACCAGACCGTCGCCGATGCCGTGGCCGCTGAGGTCGGTATCGACACCGTCATCGCTAACGTCTTGCCGGCCGACAAAGCCGCCGTCATCACCGACCTGCAATCCGACGGCAAGGTTGTGGCCATGATCGGCGACGGCGTCAACGACGCCGCTGCCCTGGCCCACGCCGATCTCGGGCTGGCGATGGGCACCGGCACCGACGCCGCCATGCATGCCGCTGACATCACCCTGGTCCGCGGCGACCTCAACGCTGCCGCCGACGCGATCGCCTTGGCACGCACCACTCTGAAAACGATCAAAATGAACCTGTTCTGGGCATTCGCCTACAACGTCGCCGCGATACCGCTGGCCGCGCTGGGACTGCTCAACCCCATGCTGGCTGGGGCCGCCATGGCGTTGTCCAGCGTGTTCGTCGTCAGCAACAGCCTGCGGCTGCGCGCCTTCACCAGCCCGCCCCACTCATCGTCCACAGTTCCACCCACCAACCCCTCGACATATACCCCCCAGGGGTATAAGGTAGCGGCATGAACGAGCACTCTTCCCCTGAGCACGTCGGTCACGACGCCGCCGATGAACGCCACCACGGCCAACTCGCCGCAGCGTCACACAACCACCACGATCACCATGCTGAGCGCGCCCGCGCAGACCATGATCACGCTGGGCATGGGGGGCATGGTGATCACGTCGGGCAGTTCCGGCGGCTGTTCTGGATCATGCTGGCCCTGGCTGTGCCGGTCGTGGCCTTTTCGCCCATGTTCGCGATGCTCATCGGCTATGACCTACCCGATGGTGAAGTGTTGAAGTGGGTCTCACCGGTGCTGGGTACGGTGATGTACTGCTGGGGTGGGCGGCCGTTCCTGGTAGGCGCCTATTCAGAACTGCGGTCGCGTGCACCGGGAATGATGCTGTTGATCGCCTTGGCGATCACGGTGGCCTTCGTGGCGTCCTGGGGTGCGAGCATCGGTGTGTTGCACCACGAACTGGACTTCTGGTGGGAACTGGCGCTGCTCATCGTGATCATGCTGTTGGGGCATTGGATCGAGATGCGGTCGCTGGCCCAGACGACCTCGGCCCTGGACTCGCTGGCCGCGCTGCTGCCCGATGAGGCCGAACGCGTCGATGGCGACCAGATCACCACGGTTGCTCCCAGTGAGCTGCAGGTCGGAGATGTGGTGATCGTGCGCCCGGGGGCCAGCGTGCCGGCCGACGGTCGCGTCGTAGACGGCTCGGCCGAGCTCGATGAATCCATGGTCACCGGAGAATCGCGCACGGTGCGCCGCGGCATCGGCGATCAGGTGGTGGCCGGCACGGTGGCCACCGACTCGGGGCTGCGGGTCCAGATCACCGCCACCGGCGATGACACGGCGCTGGCCGGGATTCAGCGCCTGGTGGCAGACGCGCAGAACTCCACCTCCCGCGCCCAGCGGCTGGCCGATTCCGCTGCAGCGCTGCTGTTCTGGTTCGCGCTCGGCTCAGCGATCATCACCGCCATCGTGTGGACGGTCATCGGCCAACCCGACCAGGCGGTGATTCGAACCATCACCGTGCTGGTCATCGCCTGCCCGCACGCACTCGGCTTGGCTATCCCCCTGGTGGTGGCCATTGCCACCGAACGCGCCGCCCGCGGCGGCGTGCTGGTTAAAGACCGGTTGGCACTTGAGGCCATGCGCACTGTGGATGCGGTGCTGTTCGACAAGACCGGAACCCTGACCAAGGGTGAGCCCACGGTCATCGAGATCGCGGCCGCCGACGGCGTCGATGAGGACACCGTGCTCGCCCTGGCCGCCAGCGCCGAAGCCGACAGTGAGCACCCGTTGGCGCGAGCGATTGTCGCAGCTGCCGGAGACCGCGCGCGGCCGGTGCCGGCGGCCACCGACTTCACCTCGTCACCGGCGGTCGGTGTGACCGCTCGCGTCGAGGGCGCCACAGTGCGGGTGGGCGGGCCCCGCATGCTCGAGGAACAGGGCCATCAGGAACTGGCCATCGCTGATCGCTGGCGCGCCGACGGCGCAATCATCCTGCATGTCACCCGCGACACTGAGCTGATTGGAGCTCTCAAACTTGCTGATGAGGTGCGCGGGGAATCCCGCCAAGCCGTCGAGGTGCTGCACGCCCGCGGGGTCGAGGTTGTGATGATTACCGGCGACGCCGAAGCAGTGGCGCACACCGTCGCTCACGACCTCGGTATCGATCGGGTGTTCGCCGGTGTACGGCCGGAAGACAAAGCCAGCAAGGTGGCCGAACTGCAGCACGAAGGCCGCAAGGTGGCGATGGTGGGCGACGGCGTCAACGACGCCCCCGCCCTGGCCCAGGCCGATGTGGGCATCGCGATCGGGGCCGGCACCGACGTCGCGATCGCCTCGGCCGGGGTCATCCTCGCCAGCGACGACCCCCGCTCGGTGCTGTCGGTCATCGAGCTGTCGGACGCCAGCTACCGAAAAATGAAGCAGAACCTGTGGTGGGCAGCGGGATACAACCTGATCTCTGTACCGCTGGCCGCCGGAATTCTCGCGCCCATCGGGTTCGTCCTGCCGATGTCGGTCGGAGCGATTCTGATGTCAGCCTCGACGGTCGTGGTCGCACTCAACGCGCAACTGTTACGCCGACTCGACCTGCAGCCAGGCGCGAGTACAGTGCGTGGACTGCAGCACAACCGACCGAGATCCATTGAGAAGGTGAGTCCATGACCGCTGCGTCCGCACCGGGACAATCCTCCACCCCGGAAGAATCCTCTGCCTCGGAACACTCTTCCCACGGTTACATCAGCGATAAGGGCAAATACCTGGCCCGCCTCAAGCGCATCGAAGGCCAATCCCGAGGTATCCACCGGATGGTCGACGAGGAGCAGTACTGCATCGACATCCTGACCCAGATCTCGGCGCTGACCAAGGCACTGGAGGGGGTCGCGCTGGGCTTGCTCGACGACCACCTCACCCACTGCGTGCTCGATGCCGCCCACTCCGGCGGCGACGAGGCACAGGAGAAGATCGCTGAAGCCTCGGCGGCCATCGCTCGCCTCGTTCGTTCCTGACCCACCACACCGCGCTGGCTCGTCACAGGCGTCGTTCGCCGACCCACTGCGGCACCACCGGCCCCGGCGCGCGGGCGTCGGCATCAGCGGCCATCGCCAGAACCACCCCACGATCGGCCAGCCACTGTGCCGGATCGACGTTGACTCCCGTCGGGTCGAGAACCTCGAAATGCAGATGCGGGCCGGTCGAGACCCCACGGTTGCCCACCGTGGCGATCGATTGGCCCATCCGTACTCGCGCGCCCTGCTCGAGCAGATTCTCGTCGTTGTGGCCGTAGGTGGTGATCGTGCCGTCATCGTGCCGGATCCGCATCCACAACCCGAACCCCTCGGCAGGTCCGGAGGTGATGACCTCCCCGTCAGCTACCGCGACAATGGGCGCGCCCAGATCATTGCCGATATCAATGCCCTGATGGCCCCGTCCGTCACCGAAGGTGGACGTGATCTCGCCCGCAGTCGGCGCCACCGCACCGCCACTACCGGGCAGCAGCGGTGTCGGCGTTCCGGGTTCCTGCGGCTGGGGGCCATGCGGCTCGTTCGGATCGTGCGGCACGATTGCGGCGATCAGGGTGGCTACCAGCCGAGCCAGCGGTAACGCGTCGATGATCCGGAACCCGTCTATCGGATCAATGAGCGAAAACGTGCCGAAGCACTGCAGTGCGGCTGCACTGCCCGCATCGCCGACGCTGCCCGACTGGGCCTGAGCGCCCAGGCAGGACGCCGTCTGCGTGATCGGCTTCCCCAAATTCGCCGCCGCGGCACCACCCAAAGCGGCCTTCACCGAGTCCTGCACGATCGCGATCAGCTCCCCGGCCACATGTCCATCGGTTGAGGCCGCCGCCGGTGCGGTGGCAATCACAGGCGCAACGCCCACGCACACCGCCGCTGCCACCCCCAGCGCTTTGGGGCCCCACTGCTGCCCCGCCTTGACCCGTAGCGATGTCAACACCATCTGCATGCGGTCGGACCTTTCCCGCGGACGTCGTAGACCCACGCACGAGTGCCATGCGTGTACCCGCGAGATCACACCACAAGTCACTTGTGCCCCACCAGTCACACGCGGCTCCACTACGAAGCGAACTAATCAGGCATTAGCGGCTTTGTTTGCGCAGTTCACCGCCCGTTTTGTGGGTGCCGGGCAGGCGACTAACTACTATCGGTGTTAGTAGAATTGTTATCGAAGCGCCGCCGGGCGGTGGCGAAGTATCACTCTTGAGGAGGAGATCGATGAGAGTCACACGAACCGGTGTCGTCGTTGCTGCCGCGGCGGCTGTTCTGACAGTGGTGGCCGCGTGTTCGGACACCTCGACTGAGGATCATTCCTCGATGTCGGGGATGGGTACCAGCACGGTCAGTACCGAATCGTCAGCGGCGGCCTCTGCCGAACACAACAGCGCGGACATCTCGTTCGCCCAGCAGATGATCCCGCACCACACCCAGGCGATCATGATGAGCGACATCCTGTTGGAGAAGGACAACATCAACCCCCAGGTCGTCAGTCTGGCCCAGCAGATCAAAGACGCTCAGCAGCCCGAGATCGAGCAGATGCAGTCGTGGCTGAAGCAATGGGGAGCCCCACTCGAGGGCCAGGGGCACAACATGGACATGGGTACCTCGATGGCACCGGGTACCTCCCCGATGCCGTCGATGATGGGCATGATGTCGCCAGAACAGATGCAGCAGCTACGCGACGCGCAAGGCGCCGAGGCGTCGCGCCTGTTCCTGACCCAGATGATCGAACACCACCGCGGCGCCATCGCCATGGCCAAGACCGAGATTCAAGACGGCCAATCGCCCGAGGCGATCGCGCTGGCACGCCAGATCGTCACTGACCAGGAAAGTGAAATCGCCAGGATGCAGCAGCTTCTCAACAACCCCTAGCGGCCCGACCCGCCCGGGTTTGCCTCGGCTACACACACATCGCGATCACCATCGCCGCGACGACACCGGATGCCGCCAGCGTGGTCGGTACCGCCACCACACCAGCCACCGCCGCGGCGGCACCCACATGATGACGCCGCGACCGGCACCGG
>NZ_JBDZDI010000040.1:0-6620 GCF_040044975.1 Gordonia oleivorans | reverse complement strand
CGACACGACCGTCGTGAGCAACGACCACCACAGTCGCAGCGGCGGGTGACCAACCCTCTCCCCGGCATCAACCAATGCCGGAAACCCGACACGCCCCTTGACAAGAGGTACCTACATATCAGCTAGTCCGCCGCACTCGCCGACGTGCTGAGCAGATCCTTTCTGGATATCGAGATCATATGCACACCAATCGGACTCATCGTTGAGGGTGTGCTGAGGAAACCTGGGTGCGGACCGTCGGTACAGTAATCCGCTATGGCGTATCGAGAGTTTGATGGCACCAGTACCGTGGAGAAGTACGTCGACGTGACGCGGGTATCCCGTGTCGTAGACCGCGCCCTCACGAGGGGTCTGGCCCGCGACGATCTCGCCGCGTCGGCAGGTTCGTTGGTGGGGACGATCGCGCAGGCGGTGGCTTCGAGTGCGATATTGGGGTTCTGTGCCGCACAGTGGGCGGGTCGCGACGTGGGTGTCGGCGTCGCCGTCGGGGTCCTCATCACCTGGGCGGTGATAGTGGCTGCGAGACTCGTCGATCCGTTCATTCGCTGGAATCGTGCGTTGCCGGTGGGAGAGTCGGTCTGGGCCGAGTACAAGCCGGACGCCGTGGTAACCGGCACCGAAAGCGCCTACGACGCGATCAATCGTCGTCGCATCGTGCGCGTCGACCGGCGTGCGACCAGCCTGTGTCTGGTCACCGATGCAGGCCGCGTCAGTGTGGTCCCCAATATCCTTGTCCCGCCTGAGATCGCGGCCGAACTGATCGGCGAAGCGAAACCCTAGATCCGGGACCACATCGCTTGCTCAACTCCCCTGTGCACGCAATGCATTCCGTGTATCTGGGAGTCGAACGCGCAACTCCCACCCTGCTAGACGT
Organism: Gordonia oleivorans; assembly: GCF_040044975.1. Lineage (NCBI taxonomy): Bacteria > Bacillati > Actinomycetota > Actinomycetes > Mycobacteriales > Gordoniaceae > Gordonia > Gordonia oleivorans. Next base: position 5,746 of record NZ_JBDZDI010000040.1, on the reverse strand, counting down.
CGAGCGCGGCGACTCGCTTCTTCTCCGCCTCGACGTCGAAATCTGCGGGTGGCCAATCCAAGTCGAGTCCGGACAGTGCGTCGATGAGCAGTTCGCAGACCGCGAGTCGGGAGAACCACTTGCGGTTGGCCGGGATCAGATACCACGGCGCGTCATCGGAGTCGCACTGGTCGAAGATCGCCTGATACGCCTCGAGGTACTGATCCCAGTAGGCGCGTTCGTCGATGTCGCCTGGGTTGTACTTCCAGTACTTGTCCGGCCGTTCCAGACGTTCGGTCAGACGTGCCTTCTGTTCCGACTTCGACACCACCAGAGCACATTTGATGATCGTCGTGCCGGCGTCGACCAGCTCGGACTCGAACTGGTTGATGATGTCGTAGCGCCCCGACCACTCCGACTCCGGTACCAGATTGTGCACTCGGACCGGCAGGACGTCCTCGTAGTGTGAGCGGTCGAAGATGCCGATGCGTCCGGCGGGTGGCAGCGCGTTGCGGATGCGCCACAGGAAGTCATGCTGGAGTTCCTCCGGGGTGGGCTTGCCGAAACCCTTGATGGCCAGTCCCTGGGGATCGAGAAGACCGCCGACGTGGCGGACGATCCCGCCCTTGCCCGCGGTGTCCATCCCCTGCAGGACCAGCAGCACCGACCGGCGATCGCCGGCGCGGCCGTTCGCGTACAACAACTCCTGCAGGTCGGCGAGGGCGGCGCCGCGTTCGGTCAGGAGGGTCTCGCCGAGTTCGCGGTCACCGTCGAATCCGGGGGTCGAGTCGGCGTCGAAGGCGGCGATCGGTCCGGTGTGGGCGACCCGGAGGGCGGTGGTCGGCGGCGCGGACCAGCCGGTCGTGGACTTCGGGGACTTCGCGTGCCCGTTCTTGTTGCCGTTCTTGCCCATTGCCTCACGACCTCCTCGTCGACGTGGGGGAGAGCCTACCGGGCGGTGGGGAGGTGGGCGTTCACTTCGGCGGATACAGTCCGCCGCCGCCGAACGCTTCGCGGTGCGAATCGGGTTGTGCACCATCGTTGTTGACGATCCCGTGATCGCGTCCGTACTCGGCGCCGATGACGGTGTGTCCACTCAGCGACGCCAACGCCGGGTCGTCGGCCAACGCGGCGATCACCCGACCGACGAACTCCGGGTCCTCGGCGCGGCTCAGCGAGAAACCGGCGAACTCGTCGACCCCGAGCGAGAGCAGCAACTCGGTGCGAATGAGGCCGAGCCACAACGAGATCGCGGTGACGCCGGTGCCCTCGAGTTCGGTCGCCATGTCGGCGGCCATCTTGTCCAGCCCGGCCTTGCTCATGCCGTAGAGCACCGAATGCAGATGCCCACGGGAACCGAACGACGAGATGTTGACGATCAGACCCGACCCGGCGTCGACCATCGCCCGCGCCGCATGCACCGACGCGACGTAGTGGGCGCGCAGGCCGACACCGATCAGCGTGTCCCAATCCGACACCGGGCGCTTCCAGAAGGGCTCGGAGAAGCCGCCGAATCCCTTCGGCGCCGCCCACGCATTGTTCACCAGCAGATCCAGGCGCCCGGCCGCGCCGGAGATCGTCGCAAAGACCTCGGCGACGGCCGCGTCGTCGCGATGATCGCAGGCCAGTGCGTGGGTGCCGTCGGGGCCGACGCCGCGACGCGAGGTCACATAAACCGTCCACCCGGCGTCGACGAGCGCGGTGGCCACACCCCGTCCCACGCCCCGGCTTCCGCCGGTGACCAGGGCGACGCGACGCTCGGTCACTCGGCCTCCGATGCGGCGGCGTCGGCCAGGGGATCGGGCAGCGGCGGCGGCGCCGTCATGAATGCCTCACGGGAGCCGTTCACCCCGGCGACTCCGACGATCGAACTCCACACCATCATCGTGAGGTAGTCGATGAGTTCGGTGACGGCGATCGGATGATCGGCCATCCACCAGTCGACGGCCCGCTGAATGCCGCCCACCAGGGTGTAGGCCCATACCTGGGCGCCCGCGGTGTCGCCGCCCCGTTCGTCCAGACGCATGATGATGGTCGCGGTCAGCAACTGGGCGACCAGCTTCTCCGACTCCGCCGAGGTCACCGACGACGTCGGCGACGCGGAGATGGCGAAGCGATACAACTCGGGTTCGTCGGCGACGGCGTGCACGTACACGCTGATCACCGTGCGGGTGAGGGTGTACTCGTCGACGTCGTCGGTGATCGTCTCGGTCAACCGCGGCATCAGGGTGGTCTCGAAGAACCGGATGGTCGTGGCCACCCCGAGGTCGTTCTTGTCGCTGAAATAGCGATAGAGCACGGTCTTGGAGACACCGATGTGCCCGGCGATCTCGTCCATGCCGACATCGGCGCCGAGTTCCCGGATCGCGGCCATGGTGCCGTCGGTGAGTTCGGTGCGACGGGCCTGCTTGTGCTTTTCCCAGCGTTGCCGCCGGCCGTCCGGCTTGACCCGGTCGTCGCCGGATGCGCCCAGGATGGCCTGCTCGAAGCCGCGCGTCACATTCGCCGCCGCCGACACCGCCGCACGAGCCGCCGACGCGGGGTTGGGGCGATTTGCCATCACCCGGTCAGAGTAGTCGGTGCCGATAGGTAAGACTGGATGGGTGTCAACACTGAGTCGGGACGTCGCGGGTCGTCATGCCGCGTCCGGGGGGCGTCACGCAAAGCCTGCCAACTCGCCGGGCTTCGCAGCCGGAGGCTCCTCCGGCGACGAGCGCCGTCGCCGCGAACTGCGCAAGATGAAGATCATCGCGACCAGCCTGCTGGGTGTGGCCGCGGTGATCTATCTGTTCACCCGCTACCTCGAGAACCGCGACGGTGACGCCGTCGCCGCCTGGGTCGGATATGTCCGCGCGGCGTCGGAGGCGGGAATGGTCGGCGCGCTCGCCGACTGGTTCGCCGTCACCGCACTGTTCCGTCATCCGTTGGGTCTGCCCATCCCGCACACCGCGTTGATCCGCAAGAAGAAGGACGACATCGGCGATCAGCTCGGCGGGTTCATCGAAGAGAACTTCATGACCCCGGCCGTGATCGAGGAACGCGCAGAGCAACTCGACCTGCCCCGGCGGGTGGCCACCTGGCTCGCCGATCCGGCCAACGCGCCACGTGTCTCCGACGAGGCCGCGCGCGCCATCAAACTCGCCTCGGAGATGTTGCGCGACGAGGACATCGAGCAGTTCATCCAGGCCGCACTGCGCTGGGCCGCCGAGCCCGAATGGGCGCCACCGATCGGCCGCATCCTGCATCAGCTGATCGACGAGGAGCGTCTGGAACCGGTCTTCCAGCTGCTGTGCGATCGAGCGCACGACTGGGCACTGGGCAGTCAGGCGCTGATCGACCGGGTCGTGGAAAGCGATGTCGGCCCGGCGTGGAAACCGAAGTTCGTCACCACACTGATGGGCGACAAGATCTACCGCGAGCTGGTCGATTTCACCTACAAGGTCAAGAGCGACCCGAATCACGAGATGCGGCGCTCGATGCATCAGTTCGTCGAGCAGTTCGCCCACGACCTGCAGTACGACCCGGAGATGGTCGCCAAGTTCGAGGCCATCAAACACGAACTGATCGGCAGTGACGAGGTGGCCGACGCCGCGTCGACGGCGTGGAACACCGGCAAGGCCGTCATCGAACAGATGCTCGCCGACCCCAACAGCACCCTGCGCAACACATTGGCCGACGCGGCGATCAATCTCGGTCGGCGCATCCGCGACGATCGGCCCCTCCAGGAGAAGATGAACGGGTGGGTCGCACGTGTCGCCAATCACGTCGCCGTGAACTACTCGCGTGAGGTGATCTCGGTGATCACCGAGACGGTGCGTGGTTGGGATGCCGAGGACACCAGCCGCAAGATCGAGTTGCAGGTGGGCCGTGACCTGCAGTTCATCCGGATCAACGGCACCGTCGTCGGCTCGCTCGCCGGGCTGGCGATCTACACGATCTCGGTGCTGATCTTCCACTGACCCGGCGACGACCGCATGCAGCAGTGCTTGCACTAGTTAGCACCTGAGTCGATACTGGCTCCAGTGAGCGACGAACCGGCACCCGACGCAGCAGACGCCCCGGACGAGGACACCTCGGCCGGTGACGACGTGGGTGGCGTGACGCAGACCGTCGAAGCGGTCACCGCCGTCGCCTCGGATGCGGTGGCCACCGCCGCACAGGACATCGGTGCCTTCATCCGATCGCAGCGACTGTCGGCCGAGGTGTCACTCCGGCAACTCGCCGAGCGGGCCGGCGTCAGCAACCCGTACCTGTCGCAGATCGAACGGGGCCTGCGGAAACCGTCGGCCGACGTACTCGCCCAGATCGCCAAGGGCCTGCGGGTATCGGCCGAAGTGCTGTACGTTCGGGCCGGAATCCTCGAAGAACGACCGGCCAGCCCGGTGCGGGACGCGTTGATCGCCGACGACTCCATCAGCGAGCGTCAGAAACAGATGTTGCTCGAGATCTACGAATCCTTCCGAAAGGAAAATGCCGCCGGCGTCGACGACGCCGCCGGGGCGGACCCACATGAGTGATCGCTCGACAGACTGACACCACCGCAGGAGGAGCATGTCCGAGAATCCGTTGTCCACCGCACTCGGCCAGGTGTCGGCGCTGCTGACCGAGTTCCGCGAACGGGGAGAGGCCGCCACCGAGCAGGCGCAGGCGAAGATCGGTGACGCCGTCGACGAGGCGCAAACCAAGGTCCTCGAATCGATCGGCGTCGCCCAGGAAAAGCTGTCGGAGTCACGTGACGATGCCCAGGCCCGACTGACCGACACCGTCGAGGGTGCGCAGTCGAAGGTCGACGACGCTCTGTCCGCCGCGCTCGCCGCATTCGAGGAGGCGAAGGCGAAGCTGTCGTCGTTGCCGATCGAACTGCCCGAGGAGATCGACGAACTGCGCGCCCGATTCACCCCGGAAGAACTTCGCAAGGTGGCCGACGCCTACCTCGCTGTCGCGGCCGCACTGCTCACGTCGCTGTCGGAGCGCAGCGAAGAGGTCCTCGGCAAACTCAAGTCCCAACCGCTGGTCGAGGAGAACCTTCCCAAACTCGAGAAGGTGTACACCGACGCGGTCGCGCTCACCGAAGACGCACTGGGCACCATCGCCACCCAGACCCGGCTCGTCGGCGAACGCGCGGCCCGCGGCGTCGGAATGAGTTCGGCCGCTGCGACTCCGGAGTTGCCGGCGGCCAAGAAGGCGGCAGCCAAGAAGGCTCCGGCCAAGAAGGCTCCGACCAAGACGACGGCCGCCAAGAAGGCTCCGGCCAAGACGACGGCCGCGAAGAAGGCTCCGGCCAAGACGACCGCGGCGAAGAAGGCTCCGGCCAAGACGACCGCGGCGAAGAAGGCACCGGCGAAGACGACGGCCGCGAAGAAGGCCCCGGCGAAGGCGACCGCTGCGAAGAAGACACCGGCCGCGAAGAAGACTCCGGCGAAGACGGCCGCCGCGAAGAAGGCGCCGGCCAAGAAGACAACCGCCGCGAAGAAGACAACCGCCGCCAAGAAGACTGCCGCGAAGAAGGCTCCGGCGAAGACGACCGCTGCGAAGAAGACGACGGCCGCGAAGAAAGCTCCGGCCAAGAAAGCTCCGGCCAAGAAGACCGCGGCCAAGAAGACGACCGCCGCCAAGAAGGCGCCGGCCAAGCGGACACCGCGCTCCTAGACGGTATGAGGAGGTTCGGGGCCGAAGGCCTCGAGCTGCAAGTCAAGACGTGGGTTGCCAGAACACACTGGTAGAGCCACATTGCAGACTCAGGAGGCCTCCGGTGATTACTCAGGGT
>NZ_JBDZDI010000039.1:0-8533 GCF_040044975.1 Gordonia oleivorans | reverse complement strand
AGCAACTGCCGATCCGTCATGAGACAGGTGTAACGCCACCGTCAACCCCGGTCAAGTATCTTCCGTTGTCGGCGTGTCTGTTTCACCGTAGCCCCGGGCTCCGGATTAGCCGGTCAACAGGCAATCACCCTTGGAGCCAACAGAAGTCACTGCGTCTGCTTCGGCGAGACGTTCGGTGTAGCGGATGGCTCGATACTGCACTCCGCGGTCGGAGTGGTGAATCAGCCCGGCCACGCCCTGGCCGGCACGCGACCGCGCCCACAACCCCATATCCAAGGCGTCGAGCGCGAGGTCGGTGTGCATGGTGGTCGAGACCTGCCAGCCCACGACCATCCTTGAGAAGACGTCGAGGATGAACGCGGCATACACCCACCCCGAGTGTGTGCGGATGTAGGTCAGGTCCGCCACCCACAGCGCGTTGGGCGCCGCCGCGGTGAACTGCCGTTCGACACGATCGGCCGGCTGCGGAGTTTCGGCCCCCTCGCTGTGCGTGGTCTTCCGCGTCTTGGATCTCGTTATCCCCTGCAGCCCATCAGCTTTCATCAACCGCTCGACGGTGCACCGGGCCACGCCGATACCCTTTCTGCGTAGTTCGGCGTGGACTTTGCGGGCACCGTAGACGCCGAGATTGTCGGCATGCACGGTGCGGATCTCACCGAGGATCTCGCGGTCACGGACCACCCGTGGCGCCTCGACTCGTCGAGAGCTCAGATGGGCTCGGACTGTGGACGGAGCGATCTGGGCGGCCGTGTCGCGCAGGGCCGCGCAGATCGGATCGACTCCGTGTTCGTCGCGGAAAGCGGCGACGAACTCCACGATCAACGCTGTGGGCGGTCGATGAAAGTCGGCCCGGGGCGCGGTGAATGCCTTGCGGCATTTCCGTCTCCCCGGACCGCTTCCCGAACCCGGCGTGCACCTTTCAATGCACCGGGCTCTCCACGAGAGCCGTTGTGGCATCGGCGTTCACCGTGTCGACAGGTTCTGGCCAGGGTGAAGGGATCACCGAACCGCGGTAGCGGTATCGGGTGGTGCCGATCTTCTCCAGATCGATCAGTTCCCGTTCCTCCCCAGCGGGCCACCATCCGCCGCCGCAATAGCGGCGGCGGAGTTGCGTCCAAGTCGTTTTCGGGTGTTTGCGGCGTAACCATCTCCACACCGTCTGCCACAGGTAGTGGCTGATGTACGAGAAGACCGCCGAGGACACCCCGGCCCGGAAATACCCCGCCCATCCCCGCACACTCGCGTTCACGCGGCGTAACAGGACATCGAGCGGTTGGCCGACCCCGATCTGTCTGCACAACGTCTTGATCTTCCGGCACGCGGCCACCACGGCCTTCTTGGACGGATAGACATACACGTAGTGCCGGTTGGTTCCTCGTTTGCGATGTCGCTGGATGCGCCACCCGAGGAAATCCAACCCGTCGCCCGATGTGGGTGATCAGGGTTTTGTCCGGTGACAGACGCAGCCCCATCGTCGCCAGCACGGCGGCGATGTCCTCTCGGAACTGCTCGGCATCGGCCCTGGTGCCCCGAATCATCAGGCACCAGTCATCGGCGTAGCGGACGAGCTTGAAATTCGGCAGGCCGTGGCGCAGGCGTGCCGCCCGCTCGGCCTTGCCGGTATTCGGCCCGCCCGCGAGCCCGGCGATGTACTCGTCGAGCACCGACAAGGCGATATTCGCCAGCAGCGGTGAGAGAATCCCACCCTGCGGGGTACCGGCGGTGGTGTCTTCCAGCAACTTGTCCTCGGTGAGGATGCCCGCCTTCAGAAATGCCTTCACCACGGCCAGGACGCGTTTGTCGCCGACACGTCGACGCACCCGGCCCATCAGGGCCGTGTGGTCGATCTCGTCGAAACATGCCTTGATGTCTCCCTCAACAACCCACTCGTAACAGCGAGGTCGGGTCGCGAGGTACGCACCTCGGCCACCGCGTCATGAGCCCGGCGCTTCGGACGGAACCCGTAAGAACACGGCAGAAGATCCGCTTCGAAGATCGGCTCCAACACCAGCTTCAACGATGCCTGGACCACCCGGTCAGCGATCGTGGGGATACCCAGTCGGCGCAACTTACCGCCACTCTTGGGGATCATCCGCTCACGGACCGGCACCGGCCGGAAACTGCGGTCCTTCAGACCAGACCGCAATCCGTCAAGGAACTCCTCAACGCCCTGCACCTGCGCGACGCTGGACGCGGTACGCCCATCCACCCCAGCAGTTGCGGCACCCTTGTTCCCGCTCACCCGATTCCACGCCACCAACAGAAACGCGCGATCGGCAACAACATTGAACAGATCGTCGAACCTGCGATGCGGATCATCGCGTGCCCAACGATGCAGTTTGGTCTGGATCTTCAGTACCCGGCGTTCCGCCTGCACCAGCGCGGACTCCAGTTCGTCGGTATTCACCGTCGACCACTCCTCCTGACATTCCACTACTGCCACTGCGTCTTTCGCTGGTCCCCTTCGCCCTGTAGCCGTCTCTCACGGCCGCCGAGACGGGCACGTCACCACCCGCGACTACTACGAGACCTCTGCCCCAACCTGCACCTGTCAGCCGGACACGGGCCTTCCACCACGACGAGCCGGATGCTCGCCACGACGGGCCACACACAGGTCGGTTCCCACGTTCACCAGGAAATCGATCGGTCAGGGAGGCACCCAGCTTTACCCCGGCAGCATCGCCACGGCTACGCCGCAGACCTTCACCGTGGCCTCCTCACCGCCCGAAATACACGGCCTCGGAGACGAAACCCTCGGAGATAGAGGATGTCGAGCACTGCAGACCGGCCCAGATCCGCCAGGTTGGAGCCGGCTTCGCGGTTACGGGGCGTCCATCACTGGTTCGCTCACGCTGTACCTTCTGACCTTGCTCGACGAGCCCGCACCGTCTGGCAGTACCAGCACGACTCGCCTTTGTCGGGGCCGCTTGCCACCCTTCCCGGCGCTCCCCGGATCAGGCTGCCCCCAGCTTCATCAGGCCGCTGCGACGACCCAAAAGAGACGGTCTCTCACCACCTCTCGATATACCCAGCGCCTCGTGGCGCACATCTCCGCCGCAAAGAAAGCCGATGCCTGCTTCAAGATGGTGTTCGCCCGCCGCAACTCCCGGTTCTCCCGTTCCAGCTGCGCGATCCGCTCAGCCTCGCTGGTCGTGGTCCCCGGGCGGTCCCCGCCATCGATCTCGGCCTGCTTGACCCAGGTGCGAAGCGCCTCCGGGTGCACACCGAGTTGATCGCCGATCCGTTTGAGCGCCCCTGGTCGCGTGGCTGGGTCCTTGCGGGCCTCCACCGCCATCCGCGTCGCCCGCTCCTTCAGCTCAACGCTGTACTTCCGTGGTGCTGCCATGCTCTCCATCCTTCACAGATTCGAGAGCCTCCGACAAACCCGGGGCGGTTCACTTTGCCGTCCGGTGTCACGATCTCATCGGAGTCTGGGTAGGCCAGGTATCCGCACTGAGCTTCGAGGCCACCCGCCGTGTCTTCTACGTCAGTACTGATCGACTCGGCATCCGCCGCCGCACCCACCACGAGGGCGTGAGCGCCACGAGATGCGCCCACTTTCAAAGACGACGTTGTGCTGCCGCGACACCGAGCCCTACCGCGGCCCGCGTCGCTCCCGCACAATCACCCCGACTGCCTTGTGCGTCCGGTGTGCCCGACCTCCCGAGACGAGGTCGCCGGCCCCGACCGGTTGCGGTTTGTCTGCCGGCTGCGCCGTCACCTCATCGGAGCGGCTACGCCGCGCCCTGAGCCCTTCGGGCTGAGTTGGTTTGCGTTGCCCTGCCGCATTCTCTTACCTCCACTCGCGGCCCGCAAGGGCGTGAAAAACTAACCCGCCCTACGGGTTTGCAGGCCTACGGCCCGGATGACTTTTTCACTTCCTCCCTTGCAGCCCACTCCCTCCGGCAAAGAGATGGCCAGTGCAAACGCAAACCAGCACTCACAACGGGAGGGGTCACCATGACCAGCGCCACCACCACCGCCTACCAGCTGTGCAACAGCTGCGCGGTCGCCGTCGCCTACGGAGACATGACCGCCCTCAACACCGAGAGCACCGCCCAGGTCCTGGCGTTCATGGCCGATCACGGTTACCTGACCCAGGCCGACGACATCGACCCACCCGGCTACTGGCTCTGCGAATGCTGCGGAATCGACCAACTCGGCGCAGGCCGCACCTTCACCCACGACTAACCCGCACAACAACCCGAAAGGACCCACCGACATGAACGCCTGGATCGCCACCAAGGACCCCGCCAACGTCGACGCCGCCGCCGACCAGATCGCCCAGCACGAACCGAACCGCCTCACCGAGGCCGACGGCGACCGCGAATTCGCCGTGTGGATGTACGGAGTCGACCGAGCAATCCGCAGACGCACCAACGGATTCAGCCACCGCGACCTGCCCGATTTCGGCTGGAAAGACGCATACAACAACGACCTGTCCCCCGCCCTCGCCGCCGCCGACGCGATCGCCCACTGGGAAGAGATCGGCGACCTGTAAAAGAAGCTTCCGCGTCGCAATCCGGTACGCGGACAAAAGAAAACCCGGCCAGGGTCAAGCTGGCCGGGGTCTCACCCACCACAGTAAGGGAGAAACCCCATGACACACAACACCACCACCGAGACCGTCACCGCGACGGGCGAGCTGCGCCACCTCAACCCGGCCGATCTGGTCATCGACACCAACATTCGCACCGAGGCCGAGGCCACCCTGACCGCCGAGTTCGTCGATTCGATCCGCGACGGCGTGCGCCAACCCATCCTCGCTGTCGAGGTCGACGGCGAGGTCCGGGTGCGCGACGGGCAGCGCCGGACCCTGGCCGCGCGTAAGAACGCCCTTCCCACCGTTCCGGTCTACGTGGTCCCGGTCGCGACCGACGCCGACGACAAGGCCCTGACGGTGGATCGAATCGTGGAGCAGCTGGCCAGTTTCGAGCGCGAAGGCCTCCGCAACCGTGACCGCGTGGCCGCAATCGAACAACTCGCGCTTGCCGGGATGTCGGCGACGAAGATCGCCAAGGCCACTCGCACGAAGAAGAAGGACGTGGACGCCACCCTCGCGCTGGCGAAGTCCGAAACGACCCTGGATTTGATCGAGCGGGGCGCAGCGCTGACGTTGGAGCAGTCCGCGACCGTCGCGGCCTACGACCACGACCCCGAAGCGCAGCAATGGCTCCTTGACGCCGCCGCATCCGGTGTGTTTGAGCATCAGGCCAAACTGTTGGCCGACAACGCCGACCAGCGGGCCGAGGTACTGGCCCAGGTCGCGATCTACACCGCCGACGGCATCGAGACCGTCACCCGCGAACCCGACTACCGGCACACCCGCGCCCGTCTGGAACGCCTCGTCACCGCCGACGGCACGCCCGCACAGGTCGACGACGTGCCAACCGACCAGCGCCTCGCCTACGTGTGGGCCGACGTGACCGAATGGTGGACCGACGCCGAGGGCAACACCATCGACGAGGACCTGATCGACTGGGACCTCACAGAGGAGGACACCCCCGCCGACGCCCAGCCCGACGAGGGATTGCACGACCCTCGTGCCCTCACCCGCCACGAGAACCGGTCGATCGAAACCACCTGGTACGTCAACGAGTTCCGTGACCTCGGGATGAGCTTCCGCACCTACAGCGGCAGCACGGCGACCAGCTCGGCCACGACCACCCCCGCCGAGGAGGACCCCGCTGAGAAGGAGGCACGCAAGCAGGAACGCCGCCGGGTGCGGGTCCTCAACGCCGCCAGCCTCACCGCCCGCGAGGTGCGGATCGAGAAGCTGACCGCATGGCTGGCCCGCAAGACCCTGCCCAAGGGCAGCGCCCCGACGGTCGCGAAATTCATCGCGACCGCGATGCGCGCCCATCACGACATGTTCGGCGCGAACAGCAGCCAGGGCAACGCCGCCGAGATCGCGGCCACGATCCTCGGCGGCGACCCCGCCGAATTGATCGAGCAGGCCACCACCGCCGACCGCGCCCAGATCATCGGACTCGGCATCGCCCTGGCATCGCGGGAAGCGCACATGTGGAAAGACGCCTGGCGCAACGTCGGTGACCGCCACTACCTCGGCGGCAGCCAGGTCAGCGCCCGCGCTGGCTACCTGCACTTCCTCGTGGAGGTGACCGGCTACACCCTCTCCGACGTCGAGCAGGTCATCGCCGGTGACAAGCAGGCAGCCGACGTGCCACTCGACTAGACCAGCTGTGCGGTGGGCCGCGAACCTTCACGGTCGCGGCCCACCGCCCCCGGCCACGCTCACACCCGCCACCTCGAGGAAACATCGTGACCATCACCGGCGAACTGCTCCCCCGCTGCGCCCTCCCAGGCTGCGCCAACCCCACCGACACCCAAGGCCACCCCTGCGGACAGTGCCGCCGCGACTTCGGCCCCTTCCTGCGCCACAACCCCGGCGGCCAGCCGATGACCGCCGACGTCCAAACCGCCCGCGACCACGACGTCGCCCTGGCCTACCGCGCCCAGGAACAACTACGCATCGACGCCGCCGCCGAGCAACACCGCGCGATCCAGGCCGACGAACAGGAGAAGCCCGGACAAACCTGCTGGCTGTGCGAGGAACGCCGAAAGTGCGCCCTCATTAACGGGCAGTGGGAATGCCGAACCTGCCGCACGACCACCGGCTGACCGACCAGCCCGAGGGGCACAGCGGAGCGACCTGACGGCCGCACAGCATTGTCCCGGCCCGGTGGCTCCGCTGCGCTGCGCCCCCGACCCGGGGAGATTCCCAGTCAGGTGGGTGGTCACCTATTGCGCGCGCACGTCGACCAAGTGTGACCGACCGGGGGCCCGAACTGTCAACCCACACCAGGCGGCTATCGCCCGTTCTCCGCTACGCTCCGCCCGTGCGCTCCAACCACTTTCGGTAACCCGCACTCGCTGCGCTCGCAACCGAAAGTGGCTTCCGGCGCGCCTGCCTCTCCGGGGTTGACAGCCCACCCTCGTCCGGTCAGCACAGGTCTCTCGACGTCCGCCCACACCGGCCGGACCACAACGAAGGGACCTCCTCATGGATTACATCGCTCACACCGTGGACACCGCCGCGGCCGTCGGCAGCCCCGCCGATCTGCTCTGGGCCGCCGCCGACCTCGTCGCCACCAACCCCGAGACCGCCGACCCCATCCACGACGCCGGCCTGCACCTCATCGCCGCCGGCCGAACCACGGCCCGCCGGGCCGGGGCAGCTCGCGAGCTCGCCACGATGATCGCCGAGAGCCGCCACCCCGACCTGGCCGCCACCATCATCGGCGACGACACCGACTGGGCCGCCTGGCAGCGGGTACTCACCGAGCCCTGGCCCATCCTCGCCGACGCCGCCGCCTTCGCCGCCAAGCTCGGCGGACTCGAGACCCAGATCACCCCGGGACGCTGGATCGCCTAACCCGGCAGCGGGCCCGGGTCGCCACCACGGCGGCCCCGGCTCGGCGTTTGTGCCGTCACGAGTTCTCGGTGTCCCCGCGCCTGCGAATGCGGCGCCGACCACGATCGGCCGCACGGCACACCCGCAACGGCTTGCGAACGCTCTCCACAAGATCGAAGGTGGTCCCGGTGCGTTCGGCCATGTGCCAGTCGATGTTCCACTCGCTGTCGAGCACCATCATGCGTCCCACCGCCCGGTCCTCGTCCCCGGACTGATACGCGTCCTCACACACCTGACACAGCGCCCACCAGGTACTCAGGGTGTGGCCCTTGCCGTACTTGCGGAACCTCGTCTTGTCCGGGTCCAAGTCGTGCAGCCACACCGGCCTCTCGCGACCGCAGAACGAGCACAACGGATACTCGTCGTCGTCGACGTCGAGCGATTCGTCAGCTGGGCTACCCACAACCGTCACGGTAACCGGCGCTCGCACCGACGGTGCTGCCTCTGGCGGCTGCGCCGCCACCTGATCGGAAGCGGCTACGCCGCCACCCAACCGCATCGGGGTTGCTTTGCTGACCCCCACCATTGTCTTACCTCTGGTCGGCACGGCGACAAGGGCCGCGAAAAACTGGCCCGCCCTACGGGTTTCAGACCTTCGGTCCGGGCAACTTTGTCGCTGTGAACACCCTTGCCCCGACCTCCCGCCGGCAAAGACATGGCAGGTGTCACGCAAAGCACCGGCCCGCCGAGGCCCACACCGCAGGGAGGCAACCACCATGGCCCGTACCGCCACCATTAGCCGCGAAGACCGAGCCGCCGCACGCCGCGAACTCGCCACGCAGCTGCACGCCACCATCACCGACAAAGTCGCCGCGCTCACCAACACCGGCGAGTGGGCCGCGTTCCTCGACTACGCCACCAAGTTCCACGCCTACAGCCTCAACAACCTGTTACTGATCATCGCCCAGCGCCCCGACGCCTCCCAGGTCGCCGGATACAACAAATGGCTCGAACTCGGACGCCACGTCCGCAAGGGTGAAGCACCCCAGGTTTCGTGCCACCTCGTTGGTGGGCTACCTGCTGGTAGTGACCCCAGCGTAGTAGGTTGCCTCGTACTCGTTGGGCGGGACCAGGCCGATCGACCCGTGTAACCGGGTG
>NZ_JBDZDI010000038.1:0-12974 GCF_040044975.1 Gordonia oleivorans | reverse complement strand
GATCCCGTCGCACAGTGTCCACCACCACTAGGGAGACCATGACAATGTCCGAGTCATTGCTCGACACCTATCCACACCGAATGGGCGGCCATTGCGGCTCCAGCGCGATGCGCGACTTGATGGAGTGGTCGGGACTAGGCTTCGACGGGCCACCGAACGAGGGTCTGGTGTTCGCTCTGGGCGGAGCACTCTCGCTCACGTATGTTCGCACCGACGCCCTCGTGCCGCCGTTGTATCTGGTAGGACGTGGTCCTGACTTCGAGATGGACCTCCCCCGCCGTCTCGGCGCTACGGTGGAGGTCCGGTCCACCGACGATCCCCAGCTAGGGTGGGATCTCGTCCGCGACGAACTCGACCGCGGCCGGCCCGCGCTCGTGTGGGCCGAAATTGCTGAATTGCCCTACCTGCGCGTTCAGTTGCGCATGAGTCGCCACGATATCGTCATAGTGGGCTACGACAGCGACGCAGAAATCGCTTACGTCGCAGACAACGATCGCGTCGAAATTCAACAGGTTCCCTTCGACGCGCTGGCGCGAGCCCGACGCTCGATGACCTTCCCCGAGCCGACCCGACATACGCTCTTCCGCATTGACTGGCCCGAGGCGCTACCGTCAATCGCCGTCGTGGCTGCGGAGGCGTTCGCGCAATCTGCGGCATGCATGCGCGCGCCCGCAGGATCCACGATCGCCGGCCCTGTCGAACACTCGGGGACACACGGAATAGACGCAGCCCTAGCACTATCCTCTGACGTGGTGCTCTGGCATGAGCTGCCCTCCGACGTGCTCGAAGTCCACCTATTCAGTCTTGGTGCATTCATCGAGAAGGCAGGTACGGGTGGTGGCCTGTTCCGACGACTACTCGCGTGTGGCTGCGACGAGATCGCCCGACTGACCGGCGATGCTGCAACCAGCGACCTTGCCAGAGATGCTCACCGAGCGGCTGCAGCATGGACATCAGTCGCTCAGGCGGCCGTACACAAGGGCTCGACCGCTGCTACCCGGCTCGACCACGTCATCGAGGCCGCGGCGGTTCTAACTGACACTGAGTCGAGCCTTGCCACCTCACTGGACTCCGCCGCCAGATCCCTAAGGTCCGCCGTTTAGAAGAACTGCCAGCACCGCATCGGTGAGTGGCTGGCCCTAGCCCGGCCCTTTCGCATCTGGATCGACTGAGGTGGGTCGCTACCGGAGTCCGACGGGGTGAACCACGAGATCGTGGGCATCAGTTCCTACGAGTTGATTCGGTCCTACTGGTCGCGCCAGACCTGGGGCCTGACTGGCTCGCCGGCTTCATCACCGGGGGCGACGTGATGACACTAGATCAGGTGGTAGACGACGAGTCGTTCGACCCGCCCATCCGACACTTGGACAAGTGCTCCTCGCGATAAGGAACACAGTTGTGATCAAATACTGAGGGCGGAGACTGGGGCGGCACCGTCTCTCGCGAGCGGGATCAGTCTAGTCCGAGGCGAGTGGCGAACGCGGGGTCGCCGAAGGGTCTGTCTCTGCGGAAGCGAACGCCCACTGTGGCCGCAGCGCCGTCAATGATCCCCCACGACGTCTGATAAAGGTGCGCGGAGAACAGGTCCTTGCTCATTCCATTGAGCCGACCGTGATCGATCCACCATTGGGTAGCTGATAGGCCCGCCCCCAAGATGGAGGCCACTACGACGGCGACGAGGGACTCGTCGGCACCGACCGATTGGAGGCTACGGGCGAACTCGTCGGAAATAATATCCATTGCCGATCTCAGCTGATCCGCGGCCCCTCCCTCGCCGGACTCAGAATACTGAAACATGTGGTTCGTCATGAGGAAGCGGACGACCGCCGGATGCTCGTCGACCAATGACACGTATGCGGAGATCGCTGACCGGAAGAGCTCGTCGACGGAGTCCTGCTGTCCGGAGAGCAGAGTTGACTGTGCGGACTCCCACATCATCGAACCCAAACGTGCTGCCACAGCGGAATAGAGCCCAGCTCGGTCACCGAAATGGCGATAAAGCTTCGGCTTCGACGCCCCTGCCTCTTCCGCGAAGTCGTCCATGCTCACAGCGTCGCCAAACTTCTCGATCGCGCGTATTGCCGCGTCGACGAGTTCAGCCTTCACGATAGCGCGGTGGTCGTCCCAACGCGTGCTTCGTGCATCGCGCACACGACGTTGCACTTTCACCGGGGCTGCGGAGATTCGACGGACTACAGACATGACCCACCACGCTACCAGGATGGTTGACCGTCGCCCCAATAAGCACGTGGCGCACGCATGCAGTCGGCAGAGACATGGGTCGAAACGAGCTTCAAGCGGATCTGTCTAACCTGGCCACAGCTGAATTGAAGTCTTCAACGGCCTCTAGGTTGGACATGTGACCGACCTTGTCGAGAAGAGTGAATTCAAATAGAACGCCCTGCCGACCCAGTCGCGCTGCGAGATCCACCGAATGGGCCGCCGGGGTCAGTCTGTCGGCATCGCCCACGATGACCGCCGCCGGCACTGTCAGCGAGTCAACACCCCTGCTGACGTCGATTGTCGCCAAAACCGCACCCCACATCCCCCGCACCTGTGGTGGGCATCGCAACACGATGTCGGCGCACTCATCGATTACCTCGACAGTCGCGCCCGGGCCCAGGGTTCCGTAACGAATCAGGCGGCGAGACAAACGCGTGTCCTGCATCTCGGGTCCCGCGACCGCAAGACTAGCCGCGAAGGCCCGTTCAAGTCTCGGTCGTAGCTGGCGGGGAACTTTGAGTAACGTTGACCGATCCACCAACTGTGATGGCCCGGTGCTTGCCAGTACTACTCCGCGGGCCAGCTCCGACACCGAGGCTGGGTACTCAGCTGCCCAGCTCATGATGGACATACCTCCCATGCTGTGTCCGACCACGACAGCCTTGTCGGTGGGAGTGGCTACCGCCCGAACTACGGACTCCAAGTCATCGGCCAGAAGTCTCGCCGAGAACGGTACCCGGCCCCGGTCGCTCCACCCGTGTCCGCGTTGGTCGTAGACCACTACCCTATGCGTCGCCGCGAACTGTTCGATCTGTGGCCGCCAGAAACGCCCCTGACAGGCCCAGCCGTGACTAAAGACTAGAAGTGGAGCATCCCGGCCCGAGCCGAATTCCTGGGCGAACAACCTGGTTCCGTCGGAGGAGAGGACCTCGAGGTGCCGCGATCCTCGCGACTCGCTCGCTATCTCAGAGGTCATCAAAGCTCACCGTGACTGCATCCGTCAGCGGAAGTGCCTGACACGCAAGCCGTTCACCGTCGGCAATGTCATCTTCAACGAGGATGTGGTTTTGTGCCATTTCTACATCACCCTCAACCAGCTTGCATACGCACGCGCTGCAGGCCCCTTCTCGGCAGGAGTACGGGGCATTGTGACCTTGGGCCAATAGCACGTCGAGCAACGGAGTGTTGCGCGGCCACTCAGTCGTGATGGACTGCCCATTCAGATAGACCGTGGCGGTCGCCACACCATCGTCGTCACTGAGCTGACGCATCGTGGCTGTCTCGAATGGATCTCCGGTCAGTGACTGAAAGACTTCTCGATGTACCGAGGCGTGCTCAACACCGCAGGCCTCCGCCGACTTCTGAACCAGATCCATGAACGGCGCCGGACCACAGGTGTAGATCTGTGCACCGCGGTGCTCACGTATGGCGGATTCGACATCCTCAGGTGCCGGAATCCCCATAGCCGACTCCAACCAGTGGAAGACCGTGAAACGCTCGGGGAACTCGGAGGCGATCTGCGCCAGTTGGCCCTCGTACATGATCGACTCGGCATCGCGATTCGCGTAGAACAGTGTGACTTCGCCCCCGCCGCACACAAGCGCCGACTTAATCAGCGACAAGACCGGAGTGATCCCACTTCCTCCTGCAAAGAATAGAAAATCGACGTCGAGATTCTTAGCCGTGAAGTGCCCCGACGGCGGGAGGACGGTCAACTCCATTCCCGTCATCGCGTTGTCGCACAGCCAGTTCGATGCGTAACCGTTCTCCGTCCGCTTGATCCCGATCTCGAGACGGAAGTCCTCGACGTGAGGCGAGCTGCTCAACGAGTAGCATCGTGCGACATGACCGGTCCGATCAGATGGGATCTTCACGGTGATGAATTGCCCTGGGACATGCTTGAACTCCTCGACCATGGCATCGGGGATCTCGAACGAAATGGTGACGGAGTCTTTCGTTTCCTGGGTCACTTCTGAGACGCGCAAGGTGCGTGAGCGGGCTGCGGCAGCCGGACGTGCATCGGGTTCGACGGTCACTTGAGGATCCCCTGTCTACGTGCGACCGCGTAACCCGCCCGTGTCAGTGGCGCCGCGATGTCCTGGTAGCGGGGACCGATCACCCGTGCCACGAAGTCGAAACCGCGGGCGTCCGCACCGATCAACACTCGTGCCTTCTTCTTGTCCATACCTTTGAGGATTGTCGCCGCTGCTTTATCCGGGGTGCTTCGTGCGATCCTGTCGAACAGCGAGGCGACAGTCGCGGTGTCTGCCCCCATGGCGGAAACGCCTCGGGCATTGTTGACGATGTTGGTTTTTACACCCCCCGGGTGCACACATGTCACTGTGACCGGGTATCGACTGATTTTCATCTCCTGTCGGAGCGCCTCGGTGAAGCCTCTGACGCCGAATTTCGCGGCATTGTATGCGCTCTGGCTGGGGATTCCGATCAAGCCGAAGACGCTCGACGTGTTAATGAGATGTCCGTCCCCGGACGCGATCAGGTGAGGCAGAAACGCCTTCGACCCGTTAACGACTCCGCCAAAGTTGATGCCCATGAGCCAGTCGAAGTCTTCCCAGGTCATGTCGACCACGTCGACGCCCAAGGCCACGCCGGCGTTATTGAACACCATGTCGACGTGGCCCGACTCTGACCGCACTCCGTCGGCATAGTCCTGAAACGCACTGCGGTCCGCAACGTCTAGTACGGCGGCGGTTACCGTCGCCGCATACGTGGTGCGGCAAAGTTCTGCAGTCTCCTTCAAGTGCATCTCATCAATGTCGGACAGTGCCAGTGCGGCACCTCGCTCCGCCAACTGGAGTGCCAGAGACCGACCGATCCCTGACGCGGCACCGGTGATCACTGCCACCTTGCCTGTGTAATCATGCCGGTCAGAATTGCTCACTGTCGTCTCACCATTTCTACGAATCGTGTCTCTCCGTGCGTTCGGGCTCAGGCGATGTCGTACTCAGCGGGGTCGAAATCTTTTGTGGCGCGCCAGTACTGCCATGTGAAGCCCGGCCACACGGTCCGGTTGACGCCCTGCGAGTCGAGATACCAACTCGTGCAGCCGCCGTTGGTCCACACTCCCTTGGCCAGCTTCCGCTGGATGTCGGTGTTGAACTGTTCTTGCACGGACGGGCGTACGTCAACCTTCTCAGCGCCTCGGCTTTCTACTGTGTCGATGGCCTTCATGATGTATTTGATCTGTTGCTCGATCATGAACACCACTGAGTTGTGGCCGAGGCCCGTGTTGGGTCCGAGGAGGAAAAACAGGTTGGGAAAACCCTTGGTCGTGATGCCCAGGTGCGTGTTAATCCCCGTCTGATGCCAGTGGGACGGGAGATCCTCGCCAGTGGCACCTTTCAGGGCGAGCTGATCGAAACCATCAGTCACGTGAAAACCGGTCGCATAAATAATTACGTCGATGAGGTGCTCGACGCCGTCTGAGGTGATGATGGAATCAGCGGTGACCCTCTCAATCCGATCGCTGATGACGGTGGTGTTGGGCGCCGCAAGTGCAGGGTAATAGTCGTTTGACCCCAGAATTCGCTTACAGCCGATGCGATATGACGGGGTCAGTTTCTTGCGTAGTGCCGGATCAGAGATGGAGCGTTCAATGTTCCACCGAGCGACCCGTTCGATTGGCCGCATAAGGTTGGAGTGACCGTTGAGGCCGAAGGCTAGGCTCTCCGCACCCCAGTACACCGACCACCTGGCGATACGACGTGCAATCGGGAGTCTGCTCAGAAGAGTCCGCAGGGCCGGCGGAACGGTGAAATTCTTGCGGGGTAGGACCCAGGCAGGGGTTCGCTGGAAGACCTTGAGGGACATGGCCTCCTTCTGTACGAACGGCACAAACTGGATAGCGCTGGCACCAGTGCCGATCACGGCGACACGCTTGCCCTCCAGATCCACCGAATGATCCCACTGTGCGGAGTGAAACGCTTCGCCTTTAAAGTCCTCAATCCCCGAAATTTCGGGAAAATTGGGGATATGCAGCGCACCGACTCCTGAAACTACGAACTGAGCAATGTACTCACGTCCGGACTCAGTACGCAGGTGCCACCGCGACTCTGACTCGCTCCAGTATCCGGAAACCAACTTCTGACCGAAATGAATCTTTTGTGTCACGCCGCGCTTGTCCGCGACGTCTTGTAGATACCGCTCAATTTCTGGTTGTGACGACCACACCTTCGACCAGCTACCTCGACTTTCGAATGAGTACGAGTACATCAGCGACGGGACGTCACATGCACAGCCCGGATAGGTATTGTCGCGCCAGGTTCCACCGACGGAGCTTGCCTTCTCCAGGATTAGAAAGTCGCTGTACCCGCGACGTCTTAGCTGTGCGGCCATCCCGAGACCAGAGAACCCGCTTCCGATGATCAGAATCTTGGTCGAAATCGGGTCGTCGGTTGAGTCGGTTTTGGCGGCGGCGCGCGAGGCGCGCCGGGTAGTTGAAGATGCCATGTTTATGCTTTCTCCCTCGTGGGTTCGTTGGCACAACACATCACCTGCGCACAGTGGCAGCGGGTGATCTGTTGAGGCGGAAGTGATCGCGAAGCCATCGAGAATGCTCCGCACAGGTCTAACTGATGTCGACCGTGACGGCTCGGCCGCGTGAACGGAGATCAGCGGAGATCGTCGGGAAGGCTCCGCGTCGCGCGCCACATGGCCATTGTGAACTTGCCTTCCAGCATTCCCGCCTCATGGAAGAACCGAATCATGGGCTCCGACATGAACTGCAGGTTGGTCCGATAGTTTGGGCTGGTTTGTTGTGCCCATACGCCACGCCAGCGGCTAATTCCCACTGCGGGGTACACTTTCGGATTAATGAGCAGCGGGTACGCCAGGTTCGCGATGACGGCAAGCACCCCTCGGTGCCAAGCGCGCGTCGCCTTACGTCGACGCTGCATGCCTTCGATCATCTCCAGTCGCGCAAAGGTAATGTGACGGGCTTCCTCGAGGACATGGATCTTCATGAGCTGGCGAAGCTGAGGCTGCATACTTGGGTCGTTCATCGCCTCGCGCTGGGCGCGGTCCAGGATTTCCTCGATCAGCAGCGTGGCTCCGGACACCGACGGTCCGAGCGGGACGAAATGCAGGATCTTTGCGAAGCTCAAGAAGCCCTTAGGGAGCTTGTAAGGGGGCACGCCTGTTTTGTTAATGAGGCGCGCGAACATAGTGGAATGGCGGGACTCATCGCCGATTTCTGTTAGCGCGTATAGGGACTTCTGATCGGTTAGGGCCCCCTTTGCCGACATGCGCAGGAGCGCCGAACTCAAGAGGTTCTCTGCGTAGATGCCGAAACTGAGGATGCTCACGATCTCGTGGCGTCCCAGCTCGCGACGCTGCTCCTCGGTCATCTTGTTCCATAGTTTGGTGCCGTATAGCGACACCCGGTGCTCTGGCAGAAAGTACTTGCCTTCCTCCCAGGGCGACTCCCAGTCGATGTCGATCTCCGCGTCGTAGAACTTCTCCGCGGAAGACCGCAACAGACGACCTGCAGATCGTTCCATGTCGACGGGCTTGCGCCCGTTCACCCGGGCCATGCCCTCCTGTGAAAAGTCGGGCTTGATATGGGCATCCTGCACGGTCATGTCTTCTCCTCGGTCGTTCAAGGCTGGGAGTCGGGGCCTGGCGCCCAGTACCCATTACTCGCAGTATCTGGTACTGCTAGTATCCACGAACCGCGTTATTTGTCAACGCTCAATGCGAAGAAGGTAGGGCTGCATGTCTGACGACCATGACCTCGACTACTCCGGCGAAGGAACCCTGGTGTGCCGTGGGACGGAGATCCATGTCGAAGCGAAAATAAGAGGTTATTTCCAGCCGCTGAACGGCTTATACACCTGGTATGGCCGGATTCAGAAGAATGATGAGCTCGACGGGCTCCTGAAAGGCGCCCGCGCGATCGCTGTATTTACGACCGCTGAGGGGCGGGCGGAGTGTGTCGTCGGGGATCCCGACTTCTGGGGCCGATACCGCATCTCAGGTAAGAGCACCCCCCCATACCACCTGCCCACCACTCTCGAGGAGGTCGAAGACATGGCCGAGCACCACCACAAGTGACAATCATCCACCGCACGGACGTTCGCCAGACGGATCCGAACGATTGGGTCGCCCACTTCAGGTCGAGAGGATATTGCACATGGTGAGTTCGTCTCCCATTCGAACCCGCTCGTCGAGAGGGGGCGAGAAACTCGGCGAATACAGTCCGACCCTTGAGCGGGTTGCATGGTTTACCCTCCGCCGCAAAGGGATTGTGACGCTGGTTTGGCTCGGTGCCGCTATCGGCTTAGGCCTTCTCTTTCCTCAACTGGAGTCAGTGGTACGGGAACAATCTGTGGATCCGATCCCGGCCGGAGTCCCGTCTTTTCAGACCTTGGACCGTATGGGCGCCTCTTTCGACGAGCGCGGCGCCAAGACCACCGTATTCGTTGTGATGGAGAACAGTGCAGGCCTGTCCGACAACACCCGCGATCGATACCACGTGCTTGTCGACACCGTGCGGGCGGACGACAAGCACGTCATCGCCGTCCGAGACCTGCTGAGCGATCCCCTCACTGCGAGTCAGGCTCTCAGCAAAGACAAGCAAGCCTGGTATCTGCCCGTGGGAGTGACCGGCACACTCGGGGGACCCGATACCGCGGAGGCGGTCGCAGCGGTACGCGACACCGCGGAGAGAATCTTTCGCGACACTGAGACGAGAGTCCGTGTGACAGGCCCACCCGCGACCTTTAGCGACCAACTCGCCGTGGGCGAGTCGGATCTGGTCCTGATCACTGTCGCCACCGTGCTGCTGATCGCCGTGATCCTCCTCGTCGTCTACCGTTCGGTGTTCACCGCGCTGATGCCGCTGCTTGTCGTGGGCATGAGTTTGGCCGTGGGTCGCGGAGTTCTATCTGGACTAGGCGAGCTGGGCATGCCGGTATCCCAGTTCACCTCGATGTTCATGACCGTCATCATCTTCGGTGCCGGAGTTGACTATTCGGTGTTCCTCATCAGCCGCTATCATGAGGGTATTCGAGCAGGCAACTCTCCTGATGCCGCTATTGCCCACGCGAATGCAACTATCGGCCGCGTGGTTCTCGCATCGGCGGGCACTGTGGCCCTAGCCTTCCTGGCTATGGCCTTCGCCAAGCTCAGTGTGTTCAACACTTTGGGGCCGGCCTGCGCAATCGCCATAGCATTCGCATTCTTGGCGACGGTGACATTGTTGCCCCCCGTGCTCTCCTTCGCTGCCAAGAGAGGGGCCGGCCTTCCCCGCCGTGACCTGACGCGGGATTACTGGAGAAGAGTCGGAGTCATGGTTATCCGGCGGCCGGTCCCTCTGCTCGCGATCAGTGTAGTCGCGTTGATTGGCCTCGCCCTGGTCGCCGCAACAATCCAGATCACCTACGACGATCGAGAGGGGCAGCCAACTGACACAGGGAGCAACGAAGGCTACGCGCTGCTCAACCGCCACTTTCCGAAAGACATCATTATCTCGGAATTCTTGGTGGTGGAGTCCGAGAACGACATGCGCACGGCTCAAGGCCTTGCCGACCTCGACCAGTTGGCATCCCGCGTCGCGCAGATTCCCGGCGTGACCAGGGTCATTGGCGTGACGCGGCCAACCGGTGAGAAGCTGCAGCAGGCGCAATTGTCTTGGCAGAACGATCAGATCGGTACCAAGATCACCGAGGAGACCGGAGATGTACAGGCCCGCAAGGGTGATCTGGCCGTCCTGAAGACCGGATCAGAGCAGCTCGCCGGAGGCCTGGCACTGCTAGAAGACCAGATCTCATCCAATCTCGCTCCGCTGTCGGGGTTGCTAGACGAGGTGTCGTCATTTGGCCCACAACTCGATGAGTACCGGCCGTTGGTGAACCAACTCGCGAGCGCCGCCCCAACGCTTCGACAGTTCTCCCAGCGAGCGCCTGAGCTGTCTCAACTCGCACGTCGGGCCCAGTCTGCGGCAGACGCGGTCGCGCCAGCGTTGTCCGCATTGGAAGCTCCGTGGTGTCAGCAGATCGCGCAGTGCTCGGCACTGCGCGCGCAAACGGCCGACATCCGGGCACTCGCGGATGATCAGTCGCTCGCGAGGGTGGCTAACTTTGCCGCGCAACTCGGCCGCGTGAGTGCGCCAGGCTCTACCGACATGGCACAGCTGCAGCGTTCTCTTCAAACGCTGAATTCTGCACTACAGACCATCGGTGGACAGGACCTCGGGAACAGGGTCTCGCAACTCGAGTCCGGCGTCGGCGCACTCGCCGACGGCGCACGTCAGTTGTCGAACGGAGTCGGGGCTTTGGTGGACAGCAACGTTCAGCTACTCGGTGGACTAGCACAGGTCGCCGCACAGCTTCGGGCTCCCGCCCGCGAGATCGGCGATTCTGATTCGGCAACCGGCTTCTATCTCCCCGCGGATGCGTTCAAGGACCAGCAGTTCAGTCAGGTCGCTCGACAGTTCATCTCGCCCGACGGGAAAACCGTGCGCTATGCGGTACAGACCTCCTACGACCCATACTCTGCCGATGCAATGACGCTGGCGAACGAGCTGTCTAGCGTCGCCGAGAACGCGATGCCGAACACCACTCTGGAGGGCGGACGTGCTTCGGTCGCGGGCTTTCCTGCGATCAATGCCGACGTCCAGCGGTTGTTGTCGTACGATTTCAAACTGCTTGGCATAGCCACACTTCTCATCGTGGGTCTGATCCTGATGCTGTTGTTGCGGGCCGTCGTTGCACCGGTCTATCTCCTTGCAACCGTCGTCTTGAACTATATGGCGGCTCTTGGTATCGGTGTGCTCGTACTTCAACACATCCTCGGTGCCGGGATCGCCTGGCCAGCTCCACTGGTGTCGTTCATCGTCTTGGTGGCGGTGGGCGCTGACTACAACATGCTGCTGGTCTCACGCCTGAGAGAGGAGACGAGAGCGAGCGTGCGGGTCGGAGTAATGCGTACCGTCGCCTACACCGGTTCGGTGATCACCTCGGCCGGGTTGATCTTCGCAGCCAGCATGTTCGGGCTGATGGTCGGCTCCATCGATGTGATGGTGCAAATCGGGTTCATCATCGGTGTCGGTTTGCTGCTCGACACGTTCCTGGTGCGGACCTTAGTAGTCCCGGCACTAGCGGTGCTGCTGGGCACTGCAAGCTGGTGGCCGGGTGACATCGACCGCTTCCGGCGCGCCCTGGGACCATCGCAAAAGACACGCGGACGGACCCATGGGGATCTGACAAGCGTCGGTCCCTGAACTTCCCGACCATCCCGTCAACAGGTAAGGATCGGCATAGGGCATGACGCGGCACGGTCGCTCGTGATAGACGAATTGCGTCCGTACAACGCTAGACGGTATGGGTGACTCCACGGCGATGTGTTGGGGGTTGCGGGCCGGAGCCTCACGCACAGGGACTGAACGACCCGAGGTTTTGTGCCGCCTCCATTGTGGGCTGGTCCTCGGGCCGAGGCCAGAGTAGTGGAGCGTTTCGAACTCGGTCGGGGGGATCTGGCCGATACTCGAGTGCAGCCTGCTGTTGTTGTACCAGTCGACCCAACCAGCGGCCGCGAACTCGACGTCGGAGACGGTCTTGTACGGGCTGGAGTGGAAGATCGTGGTCCCGCTGTACGCCGGCGGCATGACGTTGCGCGATATCCAACACCATTTGGCCGCCACGATCGGCACCGATCTCTCGCACGAGACGATCTCCAAGATCTGCGACGAGGTCCTCGACGCGGTCGACGAATGGCAGAACCGGCCGCTGGAGCCGTTGTATCCCGTCATCTACCTTGATGCCCTGGTGGTGAACGTCAAAGACAGTTCTCATGTTCGAAACAAGCACGCCCACATCGCTATTGGCGTCGACATGGCCGGCGTCAAGCATGTGCTGGGAATCTGGATACAGGCCGAAGAAGGCGCCAAGTTCTGGGCCGGGGTGTGTGCGAATCTGGCCAACCGCGGCGTCAAGGACGTGCTGATCGTGTGCTGTGACGGGCTCACCGGATTCCCCGAGGCAATCGAGGCGACCTGGCCGCTGGCCACCGTGCAAACCTGTGTGGTGCATCTGATCCGCAACTCGATGCGGTTCGTGAACCACAAAGACCGCAAAGACGTGGCCCGGGCGATCAAACCGATCTACACCGCCCCCGACGCCGAGACCGCCCGCCGCGAGTGGGAAGCCTTCCGCGACTCGGAACTAGGCGCCAAATATCCGAGTGCGGCAATGGCTTTCGACCGAGCCTGGGATCGGTTCATCCCCTTCCTGGCATTCCCGCCCGAGCTGCGCAAAGTCATCTACACCACCAACTCGATCGAGTCATTGAACTACCAGCTCCGCAAGGTCATCAAGAACCGCGGACATTTCCCCAACGACATCGCGGTCCGCAAACTCTTGTGGCTGGCCATCTGCGACATCGAAGACAAACGAGCCGCTCAACGCCTCAAAGAACGCGGGACCAGGCGGTCACAGCCCCGTAAGGCCCTCGGACGACTGGTCGAGGGACAGGTCGTCACCAACTGGAAACAGGCCCTCGGACAACTCGCACTGGCCTACCCCGACCGGATCGAACCCCACCTCAGCTAGACCCCACAGACCACAAGAAAATCAGGAGTCACGTTCTTACACAGACATCTTGACAAGCTCGTCAACCGCGCGGTGATGCCGTACTCGCGACACGTCCGCTCGAAGAGCACCTCAACCGGCAACGGCCGCGTGTGTCTGCCGGTGAACTGGTTGCCGTTGTCGGTGAGCACCTCGAACGGCACG
>NZ_JBDZDI010000037.1:0-18540 GCF_040044975.1 Gordonia oleivorans | reverse complement strand
CGATGTCCTCCGCCGAGTGACGCTTGCGTCCTGCCATGTTCTTCATCGTCCCTTCTCCGCCCTCATCAGGGCAATCAGGACTCTAAAACAACCCGGACCGGCTCACGGGGGACACGCCACT
This sequence comes from Gordonia oleivorans, assembly GCF_040044975.1. Taxonomy (NCBI): domain Bacteria; kingdom Bacillati; phylum Actinomycetota; class Actinomycetes; order Mycobacteriales; family Gordoniaceae; genus Gordonia; species Gordonia oleivorans. The sequence continues at coordinate 18,419 of NZ_JBDZDI010000037.1, read as the reverse complement.
CGACCCACTGTGGGATGGATGGGTCGCGCAGAGCTCAATCAGATGCTCATCGACTATCCCGAAGTGGACCGATGGTTGACGCTCAACCACTACCGACGCACCCGGCAGATCTTCGAGCAGGAACAGACCGCAGCCCAGCGGTTGGAATGCTAATGGAGATCCGGTTCCTCGAGGACGGTGAAGTCGTAGCCGCCGAGGAAGGAACGGTCACGGAGGTCCGCCAAGGAACTCACGGCTTAACCAGCGTGATGTCGTTCTGTGGGAGCCGGCTCACGGTGGCCGCAGAGATTCCGTATCGAGCCACGTCCGGCCAAGCGTCGTCGATGGACGTCGGATACAAGATTCGCGGGCTCAGTCCGCGCTCTGTCGCCGAACTGTTCAAAGTTCTTCTCGGCCTTCGCACATCCAAAGAGGTCGAGTTCCACATCGACGGCCGATTCCTGACCAAATACGGCCGATCTAGCGACGAAGTTGACAACGAAGACCCCGACTTGAAAGAGCAACTCATGGTCTACCGGTTCGCTGAGGACCTGGCCGCAGTCCTCGCATATACAAGGCAGAGCATGACGCTTCCCAACGGCTTCAGTGGGAACGACCGGGTCCATGCCCGGGTTGCCCGACTGCTACTTGATGGCCACATTGTGGCCTCGGCCCTGGCGCGAGGAGTCCGCGGACGCCTTCCCGACAGCGCTGAGCCCACCCAGGAGATCCGCAACACCCTGACAGAACGACGAAACATCCACTGGCCGGCTGGCCGGTACACCGCTCCGATCGTGGGCCGGAACTTTGACCTTCAAACGCTGGGAGATCTGCTCTGGACTCCACGCCGGCGACCACCGCCGGTCGGCACGGTGCGGCTTGTTGAGCCCCTTCCACGGTGGTGGCGTGGGGCCCGCAGCGATCGTGCCATCGGGACGGCGGACAACGCCGGCCAGGCGGTGCTGTACGTACTCCCGCAACTCGACGTGGGCCACGAGCTTCGCTGTTTTCGGGCGCTTGGCGGCCTGCTGGGCTTTCCACTGCGCCACCAACGCCCGATACTCAAGCTTCCCGCTCCTGGTTGCGGCGTTGCGCCGTAGCTCACGCGAGATCGTGGCCGGACTGCGCCCGATCCGCCGTGCGATCTCACGCACCCCACAATCCTGAACGCGAAGCAGCGCGATCTCTTCCCGTTCCGCGAAGGATAGATAGCGGCCCGAAGGCTCATCCAGACTCAGCGGCCTCATACCGCCAGCGTGGCGGAACCACCGTGTACCCACCGGCACCGACACACCGACAGCGATCGATGCCTGCGCCGTGCTCACCCCCGTCGCGACCACCCGCCAAAACTCACGTTGCACCTGCCGCGACGGCTCCGGCCGCCCCGGCGATCGCATCGCCGGCCGAAGTGCACGATCAGCACGCCACTGTCGACGAACACCTACCGGCACATCGCTGGTCTTCCTGCTCCAGTCCGCTGTAACCACGCCGCACACCTCCGAGAATCAGGGTGTTGCGACGACCAGTTGAATCCGCCCGTCGACCCACGATCGGTGTGGAAAATCAGCTTCTGCGCATCGTCATCACGCCATATCGCCTGCATACCGCCCCGCGTGGCGACCGCCATCTCGATCGCCGCACACGCCAACGCTGCATCCGGGTGACGACTGGTGGCCGCCCCCAGCAGGCGGCGACTGTAGAGGTCGATGACCGTGGCCAGATACAGCTTGCCCGCCGCGGTCGGGATCTCGGTGATGTCGCCGACCCACCGCTGATCGGGGCACTGTGCGGTGAAATCGCGACCCAACAAATCGGGGAACTTCGGGGCGGTCTTGTCCTGACGGGTCAGCCCGTTGCGCCGGCGGATCCGCCGCGCGACCAGGCCCTGACGACACATCGAATCAGCGACAGTCTTCTCGGTCACCGTCCACCCGTCAGCACGCAGATCCGCATGCAGGCGCGGTGACCCGTGCAGGCCGCGGGCCTTGTCGAACGCCACCGCCACGGCCCGGTCGATGGTGTCCCGGCGATAGCCCCGGGTGATGTGCAAACCCGTTGCCTCACCCGGGGATTGGGCCCGCCTCCTTCACCCACAGGACCACTGATCGCTTGAGGACATCACGCTCCATGCGCAGCTCAGCGACCTCGTCACGCAACCGTTTGAGCTCAGCAGCGTCATCAACGGTCAGCTCGCCGCGGCCCTCCCGCTCGGCGCGCGCCCGGTTGACCCAGTTACCCAAGGTGCCCTCGTTGACCCCCAGGTCTCGAGCGACCTGGGCGATCGGCTTACCTGTCTCCTCGACGATCCGGACCGCCCCATCACGAAACTCCCGGTCGTACTTCTTCCGCTTCTCTGGCATCGTGCTCCTCACTATCGATGCCTCTACGGTTCGGGGGGAACCTCATTGACCGAGACCACGCAGAACGTCCCGACGACCCCGGCGATGCCCATCGGAATCAGCATCAGCAGATGGCGTCGAGGCGGCATGCGGTCCCAGCCGTAGAGGTAGATCCCGAGGAAGATCGCCTCGACGAAGAACGACAGCCCTTCGAACGCGAATGGCAATCCCAGCACGTCACCGAACCGGCCCATCAAACCGGGCCACAGCAGACCCATCTCGAAGCTGAGGATCGTGCCCGAGACCGCGCCGATCGCGAACAGCACTGCCGACACCTTGGCCCACCGTCGGGCCAGTCCCATTGCGACAGGGCCGTCGCGCACGATGCCGCGACGGCGCATCACGAAGATCATCGTCGGGAACGCCACCCCGAAACACGCAAGGACGATGTGCCAGCCCAGGGACACCGCCATCTGCTGCCGGGCCGGCATCAGACCCGGAGGTTGCTGACCCTCCGCCACAACCAGCAATGCCTCGGCCAGGTACACGGTCGTCACCGTCGAGCAGGGCCGGTTGTTCCAGCCCGACACGTCGTCATCTGTACCGAAGGTAATCGCACGCAGATGAGGTTCCCGCCGGGGGTGGCCGGTAAACGCCACTGCCCCGCCGCCGGCTCGAGCTCGTGTCCGCAACGACGAGGGTGGGTCCGAGTTGCTCGACGACGATGAACAGCGCGTCGGGGACGGTCCGGCGGGTCAAGTCAGCGGCGGGATACGGTGTACCGGAAACCCGATTTCCGGGTGAAAAACTTTGTTTCGTACTCTTTTCCCCGTGAATCCCGCTGCTGCCGATGCGTTCGTGACCGAAACCACTTCGAGTGTTTGCGTGTGGTGCTCGTCCACCGACGAAATCGCGGAGTTCCGCGGCGAGAGGCGCGGACGGTGCTCAACCAGACGCGCACGCAGACTCCCCCTGCTGCTTCCCGGCGGCGAAGCGTCGAACCGCGACGACGACTGCCCACGAAGGCAGGCGGGAAGGCGGTGGCCACCAAGCCGCAGAATGTCAGGTCCGGCGTCGCCGGGCCGGCGAACGTCTCACGACCCGACCGCGCCGAGCTCATGAGCCGGGCGCAGAGCCTCCTGGCGCAGCTCACCGAGATCGAGGAACGTCTGCAGGTCGCGCAGAAGGATGGCGGCTTGAGTGGCAAGGCCAAGGTGTCCGACCTGACCGCGAAGCGCGACTCCGTGTTGCGCACGCTCGCCGCGTTGGAGAAGGCCAAGCGGGCGCTCGAGCCGGCCTGAGGTGGACGCACCACACCCCGTACGCTTCGTGACGGGGCACCTCGCTGCGCGCGGTGCGTCAGCCGCGTAAGGCGGACGCAAAGAGCGACGGCAGCCGGGTGGCCTTCGGATCTGCCGCGAATGCAACCATCTTTCGGCCTACATGGTGCGCATGCGTGTTCCTGACGAACCACGCCGGCTTCGGCGTGATCGACAGCTGGCCGGTGATCAGAGATCGGCTCAGCGGGCGGAACGGGCCGGTCACGACCGTGCGCTCTGTGTCGTCCACCAGTGATGCGTTGTGTACCAATCCGATTCCGCTCTCGACATCGACGAGGGTCGCACCGGGAAAGCCGCCCCATGGTGCTGCTGCGGTGAGATAACCGACCCCCGTCCACGCGTTGATCGCAATCGTGCCGTAGCGGAGCGATTCCACGAACCACTCGAACTCTCGACCGAGCTTGCGGCGGTATCTCGGGTGCACCAAGACGTTGGCGCCGAGAGTGCCCTCGAGCCGCTCATTGACGAAGCGGCTCGCTGCCCGGAGGTAGGCAATCCCGTCTCCGGGGATCTCCACGACGGCCAGCACGGGCGAGAAGTACTCCACGGTGAAGGCCTCGGCCACCTGGTCCGGTGAGAGCCCCTCGATCAGCAGCCGGCCGTTCTCGCGTGCGTTGGCCGTGGCGTGCCGGTCGGCTGCCGCGGCGACCCGTTGGTCGCTTCCGGGGTAATAGGCTGGCCGCGCGGGAGCCTTGTCGATCTGGTCGCGGAGTTCCCGGAGGAACTCCCCTTTCTTGGACCACTCGGACGGGATCACGGCAACCTGGGCGGCGATGCAGTTGTAGCCGCCGTTGTGCAGACGCTGGGTGGCCAGGTGCTCCGCCTGGAAACGGATGTCCTTGGCCGACCACCCGGTGGGGACGACGACGGTGGGTGATACGCCGCCGAGTTCACTGGTGATGGTCTTGCCGAGCTTCGGTACGCCGGCCCGGCGACGGGCCTCGCCTTCCGGGCCGGTGCCGAAGACGATGGCGTCGTGACTTGCCGAGCTTCCGGTGATGTGGACATGCGCCACATTCGGGTGATCGACGAGATACGAGCCGACCTCGACACCGCCCCTGACGACCTCCACGAAGCCGCGCTCGGACAGGGGTCGCAGGACGGCGTTGATCGCGTCGAACATCTCGCCCAAGACGGGGTTCAGTTTGAGGATCACGACGCGATTGTGCGCGATCAGCTCGTACAGGGTGTCCAGCACGGCGATCGAGGTGATGTTGCCGGCGCCGAGGACGACTGACATGCCGTGCGTCGTCGCGGGGTCGAGTTGCGCCAATCCCGCCGCCGACCGCGCCTGGGTGACACTCACCCCCGGCTTCAGCCAGACCTTGGCCGAGACGCCCGACAGCAGTAGCCGATCCCAGATCTGATGGGGAAAGACGTCGAGCGCAACACGACCGCCGGGAGCGACGGAAGTCGGTACGTGGGCGATGGGACTGTCGCCGCAGCTCAGGTCGCGCAGAGAACGGGCCAGCGTGGCAGCGTTCGTGATGACCGGGTACGGCCCCGACAGCCATTCTTCGCCTGCGAGCGGCGATGAGGGCGAGATCCGCTTCGCACGGCACGCGGCCTCAACCCAATCCGATGCCTGCTCGGCCGCCTGGTGCGCCACCTGTTGCAGAAGGTCGGCGCGCCGGGTCAGCGGGAGGTCTGCCCACCGGCGCTCGCCTGCGCTGAGTCGTAGCAGCGCACTGTCGAGCTCCGCGACTGTGGTGAAATCGGTGGTGAGAGTCATGAGTTGTTCTCCATGGTGTGGTGTGGATGGCTCAGGGTTTCCGCGGCTACACCGGTGTGAATTCGGAGATCTTCCAGCGATCGCCGTCCTTGGCCATCTGGACGCGAATGCGGCTGCCGTCGAGTCGCGGCCCCTCAGCGTCCTTCTTGGACGTCGTCTGGTTGACGAAGAGCAGGACGGTTGCGTGATCGGCGTCCGACGCGACGAGTGCGGCGTCGACCACCTCGGCGTTCGTGACGATCTGCTCCTTCTTGGCAGCAGGTTGAATAACTGATTCGCCCAGTTGGGTGTATTCGTCGAGGAACCTGCCGGTCAGCATGGTCTCGGCAGCTTCGGGCAGCGCGGTGTCGACTGTTCGGTAGTCATAACTGAGCAGTTTGGGGATGTCGGTACGTGCCGATGCAAGCGCGGACTGCCCCGCCGATGCCTCCGTCGTCGCCGCGCTCGTCGCGAACCACACGTAGCCGAGTCCACCGGCGCCGGCGATCACGAGTGCCGCCAGCACCCTGACCAACCCGTTACGCGCCTTTGTCGAAAGTCTGGCGGGCCAGCTCACAACGACGGGGCCGAGTCGTTTGACATGACCGCCGCGCACCTTGTCCTGCTTCTCGGCGCCGTCGGTAGGCGCCGCGTCGGTGTCGACGTCGCGATCCACCTCCGCCTCGGCGAACTCGGATGAGATATCTTGCTCCACAACCTTGTTCATGGCTTCCTCCTCGGTTCTGCCGCCTTCGCGTCGGTCGACGCCTCTTGGTCCGCGCTCCCCGCGTTCATGACACGAACTCCACGTTGCTGACCTTCCACGCATGGTCGGCGGCCGTCAGATCCACCTTCATCCGATAGACGCGTTGCTGCCCGTCGGGTGCCTCGGTGTTCTTGACGATCGAGCTGACCGCGGCCAGGACCTGCGCGGCGTCGTCGTCGGCGGTGATGATCCCCGCCTCCTTGACCGATCCAGTCGAGAGGACCTCGCCGGAGGAAAGGACCTGCTCGAACGACGTCGCCAGCTGTTCAAACTGCTGCTGAAAGGATCCGGTGGCGACGGACTTGATCCGATCCAGGTCGGCCTTCGACCGGCGGTAGTCGAGGCTGACGAGTCCGGCGACCACCTCGCGGGTGACGTCGAGTACCTCAGAGTTCCGCTTCTCGTCCTGCTTGGCCTGATAGAGATCGGTGCCCTTCACGCCGAGCAGCGCGAGCACCGCCACGAGGGCCGCCACCAGCGCCCACACGGTGACCACGGACCGGAGTGGAGCAGTGCCCGCCCCTTCGCCGGCGCTCTCCGGGCCGACCGCGTCGTCGTCGACTTCCGGACCGGTGGCCTCTACTTGATCAGTAACGACTGCCATGTCGCCTTTCCTTTCGCCGAAGCTGAGTTGGTGGGTGTTCCCACGAAGTACGTCACCCCGTCGGGCCCTCGGAACCTTCCGGTGGTCTCCGAATACGGCACCGGCTTCGACGCTGTACGTAAGCGCTTCGGCACCCTCTTCGCCCCTGGGTCACCGCCGGCGTCGCCCATAGAGTGCGGACGCGACAACATCTCCGGCCACGTGGACGGAAGTCCCCCGGGGCAATCGGCCACTAAGGGAGTCCTCACGCGGGGGTCGGTCGCGCACGGGACGTTCCGGGCGCCACGCGCCACCTTCGGGTTGTCGGGGCGCGCGTCGCAGTACTGGTCCGGAACCACCGGCACAGTCCGCATGTCCGATGCGTCACGACGTCGGCTGCCGCCATATCCCTCGGTGCACGGGGGCGGGTTCAGCGTGTTTCCGAGCTTGATGTCGAGTGGAGCCTGCGGACTCTGGCCGAGCGCGTAGCCGTCGACCGAGTTCAGGGTTCCCGACGTGAACGCCGGATAGACGGTCAGGATGTGCCGGAGGTTGGGGACGTTGACGCGCAGCACCTGTCCCACGGACTGGAGGTCGGCGAGCAGCGTCGGCAGCGTAGGCGTCAGCTCGGTCAGGGTGGCCGACACCTGGTCGGCTGCCGACGGGGTCTGGGTCAGCAGAGTCCGCAAGTGTTCATCGCTCAGCGCGAGCTGATCGGTGAACGACGCGAGGTTCGCCACCGCAGAGGTCAGGTCGGCGGCCACCCGGTTGCCAGTGGTCAACAGCGGTTCGGCGTCGTCGATCAGCCGGGTGGTGGGGCCGATATCGATCTGCGCCAACTCGAGCAGCCGCTGTGATGCGTCGATCAACCGAGCCAGGCGATCACCGGTCTGTCCTAGCCCGTCGGACACCTCGTCGACGGTCGTCTCCAGATTCTGGGGCGAGATCGTCGCAACGAGGTTCATGGTCCTCTCCAGGACGTCTTTGGTGGGCGTGGGCGCCTCATTGCCCTTGGCCGACAACACGTCTCCGTCCGTCAGCGCGGGCCCGCCGTTGTCGCGGGGAATCAGATCCACGTATTGTTCCCCGACCGCAGACTGACTCCTGATGTGCGCCGCACTGTTTCGCGGGATCGTGTTGTCCGAATCGATGCGCAGGGTGATGCGAACCGGCGCCGACAAGTCGGCCAGATCGACGTCTACCGAATCCACCCGTCCCACGGTTACACCTCGATAGGTCACCAGTCCGGTCTCGTAAATGCCGCCGGCGGTGTCGAACTCGGCGACCACGCGATACGATCCGATGCCGGTGACCCGACCGATGCCGACGTAGGTGACAGTCCCGTAGACTACGCTGACCACGGTGAGGACAGCGAATACGACGAGCTGCCATCGCACCAGTCTGGTGAGTTTCATCGGGGGCCCCCCATCCCGGCGGGCTGCGGTGAGGTCTTTTTCGATGGGCTGTGATCCGTTGTGGGGGTGCGCAGTCCGAATGGAGCGCGGAGTGGGTCCGCGGCTTGCCGCGAGGTCGCCATCCTGGCCAGGGCCACCTTGGGAATACTGCCGAGCACCTTGTCGCGTATGGCGCCCACCGACAGGTCGAGGGTCAGGAAGAGGTTCTGGTAGTCACCCTTCATTCCCTTGTCGATGACGGTCACCGGGAACGGAACGGTGAGCCCGACGATGAGCGAGCCGACCAGGTCGTCGCCGGACTCCTCGAGCCCCTTCAGTGCGGGACGGAGTTCCGCGGCAATGGAGTTCAGATCGGCGTTGCTGCGTGCGATCACGCTGCCCACCTTTGCGCCGAACACTCCTACGCGATCGAGCATCGTGACCAGCTCCTCGCGTTGGTCCGCCAGCACGGTCAGGGCGGGTTCCAGGTTGTCGATGCCCTCCGCCACGGTCGAACTCTGATCGGCCAGCGTGGCGCTGAGCTTGCCGAGCGAATCGATGGCGCGGCCGATGTCATCACGTTGCTTGTGTAGTCCGGAGACGAAGGTCTTGAGTTGAGATATCGCTCGGTTGGCAGCGGCTGTGCGGCCATCGGTGGCGTCGTTGAGCTCGGTCATGATCGACCGGAGCTGTTCGAGGCCACTGCCGTTGAGGATCAGCGACAAGGCCGCCAGCACCGACTCGGTCGACGGATAGGCTGCGGAGCTGTTGACATCGAGTGTGTCGCCGGGCAACAGCTTGCCCGGCGTCTGCTCCGCGGGAGGAATGAACTCCAGGTACTGCGCGCCCAGCACCGAGGTCTGTGCCAGCTTCACGGTCGAACCGTTCGGGATCTCCACTCCCTCGGAGAGCTCCACGTCCACTTCGGCGAACGACTCGCGCACTGTGATGGACCGGATCTGCCCGACATTCGCGTTGTCGAGCTTGACCAGGGAGTTCGACACCAGGTTCTGCACGTCGGCTAACTGGACGGTGATGCTGTAGCTGTCACCGGAGACGGCGTCGCCTGGCAGTGACAACGAGTTGGCGCCGTCGAACCGACAGCCCGCCACCGTCGACATCGCGACGGCCGCCGCGATCAGTCCCGCGCCGACGTGAAAGCGCTTGTGTCCCATCAGCGTCCTCCCTCCTCGGGGCGACCGGTCGAGCGTGCCATCTCGGACGTGATGACCCGGGTCAGGGTGGTCTCGGCCTTCTGGCATTCCGACTTGGGAGCGTCCACGGTTGTCAGCAGTGCACAGATGAGCGACACCGGATCCGGGAAGTCGGCCACCGCGAGACCGGCCGTCAGTGAGTTCGAGTCCGGGTCGTAGATGTTGTAGAGGTTCGACAGCGCGGTCGGCGCCGTGTGCAGGATCTGAGCCAGATCGTCCTGCCTGTCGACGAGCAGTCGGGACACCCTGGTGAGGTCCTTGACGTCACGGCTTAGCGCACCCTGGTTCTGCTTCAAGTAGTCGCGCAGGCGTGGGGCCATCGAGTTGAGGGCACGGATCGCGGCATCGAGTTGCGTCCGATTGTCGTCGAGCACGGCCGACGCGTCGTCGAGTTGCGAGGCGAAACCGACGATCTGCTGGTCGGCGGTGCGCAGCGCGGTGACGACCTGCTGGAGATTGCGGACTGTGCTGAACAGGTCGGGGCCGGCCGCGGAGAGCGTCCTCATCGCGTCGGAGAGCGCATCGACCGACTTCCGGAGTGAGCCGCCGCTGGTGTCGAGCGCACCGGCCGAGGTGTCGATGAGTCGGCTGAGCGCCCCCTTCTCATCGCCGGTGGAAGGTCCGAGTTGGTGCGCGAGGTCGGTCACCTGCTTCTTGATCTCGTCGTACCCGACCGGGACCGCGGTCCGGCCGACCTCCACCACGGCATCGTCTTCCAGCGCACCAGCCGGCGATCGCTTGACCGGGTTGACGAACTGAACATACCGACCGGAGACGAGGGTCGGCGCCACGATCGCCGCCCGTGCCTCGGAGTCCACGTACGCCGAGTCGTCGTACGAGACCTCGACGCGAACCTTCGCCGGTGTGGCCTCCACTGCTTCGACAGTGCCGATGGTGACGCCGCGCATCTTGACCGGATCGCCGACGAACAGCCCGGTGCCGTCCGTGAACCAGATTGTGGCCCGTGAGGTGTGCGTGCTCTCCCATACCTTCGCCGCGGTCACGGCCACCATGGCGACGATGACGAGGGCGATGACCGCGGGCCCGCCGAGTCGGTTGACGGCTGATGACGTGCTCATCGCCCGCCTCCCGGACTGCCCGGCTGCTGGCCGCGGAGATTGGCCGGCGTGATGTTCTGGAGCAGTACTGAGAAGAACGGTCCGCTGCCCAGGACGTCGGCGAATTGCATGACGAATGTGCGCATCCCCTTGATCGACTTTTCGAGGTTGGCGTAGTTGGCGTTGAGCGTGGCCGTCACCTGACGGACCTCCTCGAGCATCTGTGGGGTGGACGATCCGGTGTCATGGACGAACGTCTCTATCTCGGTGGATACTGCGCGCAGGCTGGTGAGCAGCCTGCGGATCACCTCGGCCCGATCGACGAGGGTCTCGAACAGCACCGACCCGTCGTCGATGAGCCTGGTGATGTTGCCCTTTCGCTCGGCCAGCACGTCGGAAACCGAATCGGCCTTCTGCAGAAGCGTCCGGATTCCGGCATCGCGCGACGACACCGTCCGTGCCGCAGCGGCGACGTTCTCCAGGGAGCCGCCGATGTCGGACGGGAGATCGTTCATGACCTTGTCGAGGCTCTCGACCGCGTCGACGACGCTCTTCTTGTCGGTGTCTCCGACGGTCTCGGTGAGCTGGTCGAGTGACTCGGTGAGGTCGAAGCCGGAACTTGTCCGCGACACCGGGATTCGGTCGCCGAGCTCGCCGGGGCCGGCGGTCGTGAGTTGGACGAAGCGACGCCCGAGCGCGGTCTCGACCTTGATCGAGGCCGTGGTCTCGGAACCGAGCTTCTCCCAGCCGTCGGTGAGCCGCATCGTCACGTCGACGTGGTCCTCGGCGAGCTCGATCGACTGCACACTCCCCGCGGCCACGCCGGCGATGTGCACTTCGTCGTCGGGATTCAGGCCACTGGCGTCGGAGAACTCGGCGACCACGACGGTCACGCCGGGCAGGAACGGAATCGAGCGGTAGTTGAACGCGAGCGCGAGAACCGCGAGTATCGCGCCGATTCCGATTAGACCGGCCCGGATTCGACGGCGGGAGTCGTCAGATCTCATGATGTTTTGACCTCATCTGGTTGTCTCCCTCACTTACAGCGCCGAGCTGGGACTTGGACCATCGGTGTGTCCGCATGTCCGCCGTCGAGCGTCGGATAGCGGATCGCGAGGCCGCACACGAAGAAGTTCACAAAACTGCCGTAGCCCGACGACCTGCCCAGAAGCCGATAGGCCTCCGGCATCTTCGCGAGCAGCATGTTGATCGTTGAAGTGTTGCTGTTCAGGTTCTGGGCCAGACCGCGCAGATGCTCGATGTCGGAGGTGAGATCGGGGCGGGCTCGGGACAGCAGCTCGTCGAGCTCGGTGGTCGCGCCCGCGATGTTCGTGAGGCCGTCGGCGATCAGCCGGCGATCACCGGCAAGCTCGGAGACCAGCTCCTGCAACTGGACGACGACGCTGCCGAAGGCCTCCCGGCGATCCGCTACCGTTACGAGCACGGTGTTCAGATCGGTGACCACCGATCCGATCGTCGCGTCGCGATCGGCGATGGTTTCGCCGAGTTCACCCATTTGGGTGATCAGATCGCTGATATCGGCTGTGCGGCCGTTGAGTACCGAGACCAGCGCAGCGGACAGCTTGTTGGTCTGCTCTGGATTCACCCCGGTCAGTAGGGGTTTGAACCCGTTGACGAGTGCATCCATGTCGAGAGCCGGCTTGGTCTGCGATACCGGGATCACGCTGTCGGCTGACCGCCTCCTACCCACGTCTCCGGGGTCGGTCTTCAGCTCGAGGTACCGATCACCGATCAGGTTCTTGTACCTGATGTAGGCGTTGGTGGTGGTCGTCACCGGGATGTGGGAGTCGACGTCCATACGGACCTCTGCTCCCAGACCCGTCTGCGCAGCCGCACCGGAGTCCACGATGTCCACATCGGTGACCTTCCCGACCACCACACCGGCCACCTTGACGTCGTCGCCGGTCCGCAGGCCGGATGCGGACATGAACTGAGCGCGGAAAACCGTTGTCGGACCGAAACGCAGGTCGCCGACGATCACGAACAGAGCCGAGGTGATCAGCGAGCTGACAGCGAGAAAGATCCCCAGCTTGATGGCCGGTCCGGTGATTGTCATTTCGTCATTCCGTAGATCATCGAGGCGAACGGGTTTCCGATGACGTCTTCGATCGACTTCACATCGCGGTACGCGTGACTGCCGTCGTCGAAGTCGACGTGCCCCGGCCCCTTTTCGCCGGGTGCGCGCGGGTAGCCGTAGCAGCTCGGTCCCGCCGTTCCTGCCGTGTGTTCGGGCGCGTCGATGCCCGGTCGGTATGGCGGGTCGCCGATGAGCAGGGTGCCGACGATGTCGAGGCCCGGTCTCGCTCCGCCGAACGCCCGCTCGAGATATTTGCGGCTCGTGTTCAGTCCGTCCAGGAAGCACGGGTAGATCGGTCCGTAGTCTCCGAGCACCTGCGCCGGCGGCGCCAGGGCGTCGGCGGCCTTCACCAGTGGCGTGCCCGCGTTAGTCATGAACCGGTTGCCGGTGTTCCCGAACTCGGTGAAGCTCAACAGGAACGCAGTCAGCTGCGACTGGTTCTCCACAATCGTCTTCGAGGTGGTGGTGAGGTGACGGACGGTGGCCATCAGGTCCGGTGACAGTCCGGCGAATGTGTCGAGATTGTCCGCACCGAGCTCGAGATCCCGTTGCAGAGTTGGCAGTGACTTGTTGAAGGTCGCGAGGTAGGTGTTCACCGAGTCGACCAGCTCGCCGAGCTTCTCGCCCCGATCGACGGTGCCGGTCTGCACAGCGGTCAGGGTTGCATTCACCCGCGCCGGGTCCACACGGTCGAGAATTCCGACAAGCAACTCGAAAGTGTCGTAGACCTCGACCGGCGTTTGCGAGGTGTCGATGGTGGCACCGGCGCTCAACGTCGATGCCGCCGGCTGCTCCGGCATCGTCAGCGCGACGTACTTGCGGCCGAAGAGCGTGGTCGGCTCCATCTCCGCCCGGACGTTCGTCGGCAGATCGCCGAGCTGGTCTTCCTCCACCGCCAGCTCGATGCGAGCGTGATCGCCGTACACGTCGACAGATGCGACACGACCGATCACTACGCCGTACAGCTTGACGTCCGATCCAGGCACCAGCAGCAGCCCCGTGCGCGGGGCGTTCAGGTAGATGGACCCGGTGGCCTGGAACCTGCCGTTGTACGACATCAGCGCAGCCACGACGACGCCCACCACCACGGCGAAGGCGACGAACGCGTACAGCAGGTGTTGTCTGCGTGAGTGTTCGATCATCCCGACACCCGCACAGTCGCGTGGACGCCGCCGTACAAGGCGATACCGACGATGAAGTCGACCATCATGATGATGATCAGTGACGTGCGGACGGCGTGGCCGACAGCGACGCCGACCCCGGCCGGTCCACCGCTGGCGTTGTAGCCGTAGTAGCAGTGCACCGCCATCACGGCGACCGCCATGACGATCACCTTCAACAGTGAGATCGCGATGTCACCGGGCTGCAAGAACAGCCGGAAGTAGTGGTCGTAGGTGCCCGGCGACTGGTCCGACAGGAACACGCTCACGAACTTGGTGGCGGCGTACCCGGTGAAGAGGGCGATCGCGTACAGCGGCACCACAGCGGCGAGTCCCGCCGCGATCCGCGTCGACACCAGATAGGGCAGCGACTGAACCGACATCACCTCGAGCGCGTCGATCTCCTCGCTCACGCGCATGGCACCGAGTTGCGCAGTGAAACCGGAGCCCACCGTCGCCGTGAGTGCGACGCCAGCAATGACCGGGATCGCTTCGCGGGTGTTGAAGAAGGCGGAAATGAAGCCCGACATCGCTTCCACACCGACGCGCCCCAGTGAACTCGATCCCTGTTGACCGACCTCGTATCCGGCTGCAGCCGTGAGGAATCCGATGATCACGACGGTCCCGCCGATGATGGCGAGTGCACCTGCGCCGAGCGACACCTCAGCTAGCAGGCGCAAGGTCTCGCGACGATAGTGGGTCATCGCCTTGGGTACCGCCCGCAGCGCCACCCCGTAGAACGCCAGTTTCTCTCCGAAGGATTCGGCGGGCTTCAGCGCCTTCCCGGCGTCCAACCGGTCGGTCAGTCGCCGCGACGGTTCGGTGGGCATCTGAGTCGATGTCAACGTGGTCCCTGCTCTTGTGTTCGCGCAGTCATGTCGAGGCCTTCAGTGCAGTGCGAGCGTGGTGATGACCGCGTTCGCGAGGAACAGCAGCACAAAGCTGAAGACAACGGTCTGGTTCACGGCGTCGCCGACACCCTTCGGTCCGCCTCCCGCGTTGAAGCCGAGATGGCAGGCCACCAGTGCGGCCAGCAGACCGAAGATGCCGGCCTTGAGCTCGCTGATGAGTAGGTCGGGAATTCCGGTGAGGATCGGGATCGCGGTGATGTATTGACCCGGCGTGGCACCTTGGAGGAAGACGCCGTACACGTATCCCCCGGCCAGGCCGATGGCGGTCACCAGGCCGTTCAGGAACACCGCGACGCCGCAGGAGGCGATCACGCGCGGAACTGCGAGTCGCTGGATCGGGTCGATACCGAGCACCTTCATGGCGTCGATCTCTTCGCGGATGGTGCGCGAACCGAGATCGGCGCAGATCGCGGTGGCACCTGCGCCCGCGACGACGAGAACCGTGACGATGGGTCCGATCTCTCGGATGACGGCCACACCCGCGCCCGCACCGGACAGGTCGATCGCACCGATCTCGTTCAGCAGAACGTTGATCTGGAACACCACCATGACGCAGAACGGGATCGACATCAGCATGGTCGGGACAATCGATACGCTCGCGATGAACCACGCCTGCGCCACCAGCTCACGCCACTGGAAGGGACGCCGTGGGAGCATCTTGACGATGCCCCAGAAGGTGAGGAAGAAGTCGCCGACCATTTCGGTACCGTGGCGCGCCTTCTTGAGAACCGGTGCGAGCGTTGACGATTGGCGTCGTTCCGGGAGCGCTGTTTCGGGGGCGAGTGCGCTCATCGGGCGTCGGAGCTCTCACGCGTTGCGGCCCGCGAGATCTTCTCGTCTGCCACTCGACGGACAGGAATGATGGGCAGTCGCAGCGCTCCAGGCGCCGAGACCGGCACGATCGGCGACCGGGGTTCGGTGGGCTCGATGCGCCGATAACCCGAACCCTGGATCGGGCGAAGGTCCTTCTCCCCCTTGTTCGGCCACAACGCGGCGGCCCGCTCGGCCTGAGCAGCTATGGTCAGCGACGGGTTGACGCCCAGATTCGCGGACACGGCCGAACCGTCGACCACACTCAGCGACGGATAGCCGTACACGCGGTGATATGGGTCGATCACACCGTTGTCCTCATCGTCCCCGATCACGCATCCGCCGAGGAAGTGTGCGGTCATCGGCACGTTGAACACCTCGCCCCACGTTCCGGCGGAGGTGCCGCCGATCTTCTCGGCGATGCGCCGCGTGGCTTCGTTGCCCGCGGGGATCCAGGTGGGATTGGGCTCGCCGTGCCCCTGCTTGCTGGTGAGCCGGCGACCGAACAGACCGCGCTTTGTGAAAGTGGTGATCGAGTTGTCGAGGTTTTGCATCACCAGTGCGATCACGGTCCGCTCGCTCCAGCCCTTCACCGCCAGGACACGTGCTGTGGCGAGTGGATCCCGGAGCGCGACGCCGATGAATCGCAGCCATCGCGGCAACCGTCCGTCGCCGTCGGTCATCGGCGCCTGCAACAACCCCATCGCGTTGGAGCCCTTGCCGTATCGGACGGGTTCGACGTGGGTGTCCGGCGTGGGGTAGAACGACGACGTGATCGCCACGCCCTTGGTGAGGTCGAGGGATTCGTCGACGCGGTAACGGGTGGCCCCGAGGATCGACTCGGAGTTGGTCCTGGTCAACTCGCCCAGTCGCGTCGAGAGCTCAGGAAGGCGGCCGGAGTCCTTGAGCTTGTGCAGCAACTGCTGGGTACCCCAGGTACCCGCCGCGAAGACGACATTGTGAGCGGTGAACGCCTTCTCGCGCTTACGAATCCAGGCACCGGTCTTGACTGTGTCGACTGTCCAGGAGCCATCGGGTCGCTGACGCACGTCGGTGACGGTGGTCAGCGGATTCACCACCACTCCAGCGCGTTCGGCGAGCCCGAGGTAGTTCTTGAGCAGCGTGTTCTTGGCACCGTGACGGCAACCTGTCATGCACTCGCCGCACTCGATGCAGCCGGTGCGATCCGGTCCGACCCCACCGAAGTAGGGATCCGACACGGTACGACCGGGCTCGCCGAAGTACACCCCGACCGGAGTCTGGACAAACGTGTCGCCGACACTCATGTCGTCGGCCACCGACCGGATGATCTCGTCGGCAGGCGTCATGTGCGGGTTGGTGACCACGCCCAGCATGCGACGCGCCTGGTCGTAGTAGGGCGTCAGCTCGTCTTCCCAGTCTGTGATGTGCGCCCACTGCGGATCGCCGAAGAATGCTGATCCCGGCTGGTAAAGGGTGTTGGCGTAGTTGAGAGAGCCCCCCCCGACTCCCGCCCCGGCCAAGATGACACAGTCGCGAAGTAGGTGGATGCGCTGAATCCCGTACGCACCCAGCTTCGGCGCCCACAGGAATCGTCGAACGTCCCAGCTGGTCTTGGCGAAGTCCGCATCGTCGAATCTGCGGCCGGCTTCGAGAACGCCGACCCGGTAGCCCTTCTCTGCCAGGCGAAGGGCGGTGACGCTGCCGCCGAACCCGGAGCCGATCACCAGGACGTCGTAGTCGGTGTCTTTCTCGCTCGCCTCAGCGTTCATTGGATGCTCGCAATCGTCTGTGGGCGTGGGTATTACGTGGCTGATTGAGCCTCTACAGGAACACGTCCCTGTGATGACCGTGTGCCGGTCGCCGCTTCTGTCCGTCCTGGCCAAGCGGGGCGGTGCGGCCGGACACAGTGTGTTGACACTGTGAGATGAACTGTATTGTTTCTACACATAATTGCCTAATGTGTCAAACACTCAGGCGGGCGCCTTAGGCCTGCATGCCAATTCGGGCATGATGGACACATGGCTACGCCCCCGAGCTTCCACGACGAAGTACGCGACCTGCTGCGCGATCGCATACTCGACTCCGCTCGCGATCTCGTGGTGGAACGGGGATGGTCCGCGGTGAACATGTCCCGGGTGGCGCGCGAGGTCGGAATCAGCCGTACGACCCTCTACAACGAGGTCGGGACCAGGGATCAGCTTGCGGCATCGCTGATCGCACGCGAGGCAGACCGCTTCCTCCACGGGGTCGTCGAGGGCATCGCGGACGAACAGGACATCGTTGACGGACTCACAGCCGCCGCGGAGCGCACACTGACCCTTGGTGAGGACAACGAGCTTCTGATGTCGATCATCTCGGGCAGACTCCAGGGCGGCGAACTCCTGTCGCTGGTCACCGTCGACTCAGAGGTCGTCCTCGGGCGGGCGACGCAGGTGGTAGCCGATCAGATCCGTTCTCGGAAGCCCGATCTCGACGAATTCGCGCTGGAGTCGATCACCGAGATCTTCGTACGACTCACCGTGAGCCACCTGCTCCAGCTCCGGGGTTCGCGTGCCGAATCCGTCGTGCAGATCCACGCTGTCATTCTCGCCTTGTTCGCAAGCCCGCCAGCTCCCCCGGCGGGATGACGCGTGGACGGAACAAGCCAAGCCGAGCGCTTTGAGAACACTGATCCCCATCTTCGGGAATCGCTTGTGCAGCCAGGTGGCCAGCGCCATTCCCAGGGAAAGATGGCCTCACGCCGGTTGGTGCGTATCGCCCGGACAGTTCGTCGAGCGACGTCTTCGGGCTCCAGAACCGGAAACCACTGCGACATCCGGGGGTACCACCCCATGTCTGCATCGTTCCGTTCGAAGTAGTCGGTGTTGACCTCCGAAGGGCAGACGAGTGAGACTCCGATGCCATAACGACCGACTTCCTCGCCGAGACTGTTCGAGAACCCCACCATGGCGGCCATAACGGTGGCTAGAACGAACCGGCTGGTGTCCTCGGCGAGGCGGCAGACGTTGAGGTGTGGCTGAGAATTGCCGCGTAGGCGATGCTGGCTGACTTGTAACGACCGTGCGCTTCGGACG
>NZ_JBDZDI010000036.1:0-21101 GCF_040044975.1 Gordonia oleivorans | reverse complement strand
ACTCACCCGTTCGCCACTCGAGTACCCCCGAAGGGGCCTTTCCGTTCGACTTGCATGTGTTAAGCACGCCGCCAGCGTTCGTCCTGAGCCAGGATCAAACTCTCCATGAAAAAACACTGAAACAAAAGTTTCAACACAATCTCAGCCAGAGAGACAAAAAGAACCTGACCAAAAAACAATCCAAAAAACTGGCAAAAAACAAACTCACAAACACCACCCCACAACACGCAGGGCAGCATCACAAATAAGATTCGCTTCATACCATTCAAAAAATGGCATCAAACAATCCACCAACACACTATCGAGTTCTCAAAGAACACACACCCACCCGAACTACTCCCAGAGGAAGCAGCCTCGGTGAAGGCTTGGTTCGTGCCCTGTCGGGCGGTTCCCGTCCATCTCCCTGGCACATGACTGTGCTCGAGAAATTTCTCGGGGGCGGTCTGCGCAGGCCCGGTTTCCTCTCCCCTGGTGAGTCCCTCTCGGGCCCTCCGGGGCGGCGCCGCGGCGCGCTGACTCGATATAAGTTACGCACCACCGTGCCGTTTTACAAATCGCCTGGTCAGACGCGTATTTTCAGCACTTCTGAGCCACCAGGACGACGTTCCCCGGCCCTTCGTTGGGAAGAACCGGGGAACCGTACGTGCCAGAGGGCGGCGGGACTAGTCAGCAGTTCCGGAGCATGATGCGGTTGCGGCGGGACCAGAGCTCGTATTGGTGCTGATCACCTTCTCGCCCTGCTTGATCGTGCAGGTGATCGAACCCGAAGCGTCGAAGTCATTGGTCGCTGTCAGGGAGACGAACTTGCCCAGACCACTGATCTGGACGTCCTTCGTCCACGGCAGCGCGGCGTTGGTGTCTTGCGACACGTTCACATCGTTGGTCGTGTAGGTGACGCTGGACGCCTGACCTTCGCCGGTGACCTCGTAGGTGACCGTCACGGTGCGATTCGATTCGTTGTCGATCGACTCAGCCGCTCCTCCGATGAGCGCGACGCATCCGCCGACGAACGCGATGATCACGATGACGACCGCCAGCAGAATCCACGGCCAGATCTTCCGCTTCTTCGGCGGCTGCGGCGGTGGATATCCTTGGCCGGCATAGGGCTGCTGGGGATACCGCTGTCCGCCGCCATACGGTTGGTTCGCGCCAAACGGCTGCCCGCCCTGATATGGCTGCCCCTGCCCATATGGCTCGCCGGCGCCGGGCTGTTGCGGATTGTTGGGATCGGTCACGGGAGTGTTCCTTTCACTCCGGGTCGCATCGTTGCGTCTCCGAGGTTCTTGCGGCTCATACCGCGCTACGTGCGGCGGCGATGCAACGGCTTCGACATCTGAGCCTGGCGCCCGATGTTCGACTCGATGCCCTCTGTCCAGCTCGAGCGAGTTCGCGGCAGTTCCTTGTGAGGCGGGCCGCGGACCACGACATGTGAGGTTGTCGCATAGTTCCGCTTTGCGTAACCCGCGTCACGACAAGTGCATCGCCGGTTGCCTGCGATTTCGTTACCGAACCTCACAGATCGTTCTCGGTGGGTGCGCTCACTGCTCGGCCGCGCACGCCGACGTCAGCGGCACAACACGTTGACCTGCGCCCCCCAGTCGGATGAAACCCGGCCACGACCGGCGCCAACGCCACAACCACGTGGGATGATCCGTCACGTCCACCAGGACTCGGCCCGAGGAGCGGCGCATGACCGAGAGAAGTCCGAAGGTGACACCCGCACAGGGCGAGGCGTGGGCACGAGCCCTGGCCCCGGTGCTGTTCCCCGGAGAGATCGTCTGGGCCTTCGCGACCGCGAGTCGGTACAACCCGTTCTCCGTCGCCACGGCGATCACCAATGCACGCGTCATCGGCTTCACCACCTCGGGCGACCCGCTTCAACGAGTCACCAGCGAGGTACGGGCGGATGACATCGTGGGCTTCGACCTGTCGGTCCGGCAGGGCCTGCTGCCATCTCTGGTGGTGACCGCCGGCTTCGGTGAGACCGACTTCGGGAAGTTCCAGCCCGGCGAAGCCGCGTACCTCCATCACGTCCTCACCGAACTGCATCGTCGGGGAACCGATCCGGTGGTGCCGCTGCCACCGCGACACCGCGTCGACTCCTCAGCCGCCGAGCTCAGCCCCTCTGCGGGGAGTGATGTCGACGAATCGCCGGACCTTCCAGCGGCGGCGTCGGCGCCTCAGTCCTCTCCCGCGGCCTCGGCACCGAGTCTCGCGCAGGAGATCGCCCAGCTCGCCGAACTGCATCAGCAGGGCATTCTCGACGACGATGAGTTCCGCGCCGCCAAGCAGGCCGCGATCACCGCGATGGCGAGCCGCGGACGGTCGACGAGCCTGAAGAAGGGTGGATGAGCGCCGATCCGTCCGCGTGCGAGGATCGGGCGTTTGATGGAGCAGCGTGAGGCGAGGGGAGCGTCGTGACCGAGTTGAGCCCGAAGGTGAAGCCCAAGCGGGCCGAGAAGTGGTCGGAGAAGCTCGCACCCGTCCTCGGTCCCGGCGAGTTGGTCTGGGCGTTCGTGACCGCCAGCCGCTTCAAGCCGATGTCCGAAGGCACGGCCATCACCAACACCCGAGTCGTCGGTTTCGTGACCTACGGAAAGCCCGACAAGCAGGTCATCTACGAGGTCTCGGCCGCGGACATCGCCTCATTCGAGCTGACCGGCAAGAAGGGCGGGATGCCCCAACTCGTCGTCACCACGCCGGAGGGCGAGGTGAACTTCGGCGGCTTCGACAGCGAGGAAGAGGCCTTCATCCGCCACTACCTCACCTATCTCCAGAGACAGGGAAGCCACCCGGCCGGCAGCGCGCCCGTCGTACGAACCATGCAGGCCCCGGCCATGCCTTCTTCGTTTGCCGTGCCCACAGCTCCGGACCCAACTCCCGCCGCGGACTCATCACACGTCGGTTCGGTTCCGGCTGGTGCGCAGCCGCCGGCAGAGACCGGCACCGGCTCGGGCATCGCCGACGAGATCGAACGGCTTGCCGGTCTTTATGAGCGGGGCCTGCTCGACGCGGACGAGTTCCGCGCCGCCAAACAGATTGCGCTCACACATCTCGCACGAGCCAATCGCAGCGTCAGCCTGCAGAAGGGGAGCTGACGCCGACGGCCACGCTCGGCGATCGCCCTCGCGTCACCAATGCCACGCATCCGACCCGACATTGCGGGCGGTGCGTTGCAGCACCCGGATGGTGGTCTCGTAGTCGGAGTCGGAGATTCCTTGCCGTCGCTCGATCTCCAACTCGCGTTGCACCTCGGCCGCGTGCCGGAAGCGTTCTGCGCCGGATTCGGTGAGTGCCAACCGCCCGTCGTCGTCGTGTATCCAGCCCTTGGACCGGGCGTCGACGATGGCGTGGCGAATGGCCTGATCTGTGTCGTTGGGTCCGATGATCGTGATCACCTCGTCCACGCCGATCCCGCCGTCGTGCAGCGAGAGTTGGTGCAGGAGCCACCATTCGGGTTGCGACACACCGACCTCGGCGAGCCGGGAGCGCGTACGGGTGCGGATCGCCGATCCCACCCGCGCGGTCCAGAATCCGATGGGTTGACGACGGGCCGGTTGCATCTGTCGGGTCATACCCGACGACGGTAGGAGTTCAACTTCACTTGAAGTCAAGGTGTGGGCGGCGCCGCCTGAACCACCGGTACGTCGTCACACACGGTGACAGGATGGACCACCATGGACGACGCCACGCTCATGCGGTTGCCCAAGGCGGAGTTGCATCTGCACATCGAGGGCACGCTCGAACCGGAGATGGCGTTCACTCTCGCCCATCGCAACGGGGTCACGTTGCCCTACGCCGACGTCGACGAGCTCCGGCGGGCGCATGCCTTCACCGATCTGCCCGACTTTCTCGACCTCTACTACGCCTGCATGGCGGTCCTGAGAACCGAGGAGGACTTCGCCGATCTGGCGTCGGCGTATCTGCGGACCGCCGCGACGCAGGGTGTCCGGCATGCCGAGATCTTCTTCGACCCGCAGGCCCACACATCGCGGGGTGTCCCGTTGTCGGCGGTGATCACCGGGCTGCGCCGGGGCCTGGACGCGGCATCGGCCGGGACCGGCACACACGCAGAACTGATCGCGTGCCTCCTGCGCGATCGACCGGTCGCCGAGGCCCATGCCACCCTCGACGCGCTGGAACCCTACGTCGGCACCGTCATCGGCGTCGGACTGGATTCGGCCGAGGTCGGTTATCCGCCAGGACAATTCGCGGAGGTGTTCACCCGGGCGCGGGAGGCCGGCCTGCATGTGGTGGCTCATGCCGGCGAAGAAGGACCGCCGAGTTACATCTGGGAGGCCCTCGACGTTCTCGGCGTCGAACGCGTCGATCACGGGATTCGGTGCATGGAGGACACCGCCCTGGTGCGACGATTGGCTGCCGATCGGACCCCACTGACGGCGTGTCCGCTGTCGAATGTCCGGCTACGTGCGGTCGATGACCTGCGCGAACATCCGCTGCCCGCGATGCTCGAGGCGGGCCTGATGGTGACCCTCAACTCCGACGACCCGGCCTACTTCGGTGGCTACGTCGCCGACACGTACCGTGAGGTCCAGCATGCCCTGGCAATCGACGACGCGACCCTGATCACCTTGGCGCGCAATTCATTTCACGCGTTATTCATCGACGAGCAGCGTGCGCGAGCCCTCCTCGCGGAGGTGGACGACCCGCGGTGAGATCCGCGGGCCGTCCACCGTCGGTGATGCTCTACTTGAAGACGTCGAGCTTGCCGAACTTCTCGGCCAGCAGGTAGTACACCGCCAGGCGCGGATTGGACTTGCCGTCCTTCATGCCGGCCAACACGTCGGCGATGGCCTTGTCGAGATCGGCGTCGCTGTCGGTGAGACCGAGCTTCTTCTTGAGGAAGTTCTCCCGCACGGTCTTCAGTTCGGCGGGATCACTCGCCGACACCAGCGCCGCATCTCGATTGCGAAGTGCGAGTGCATAGGTGGATGCCATCTTGTCGATGACGGCTGTATCGGCGTTCGGCGCGTAGGCGAGAACGGTGTCACGGGCATCGGACATCTCGGACCTCCAGTGGATGATGTCGAATTGTGTTGACCCCGTTCGCCCACACTACGCGGGTCCGGAGGACGCTCGTGGCGATTCACCATCCACAGACCTGGTTTCATCCACAGGGTCGCCGCCGCATCGACCGGCATCGGCGCAGGTGAGGGGTACGAGTCCGTACGCTCGGCGCACACCGATCGCGATCCTGGGGGAACACCATGAGCGACAACGATTTCGACAACACCGAGTTCGACAGCAGCGAGTTCGACACGGCCATCGACGACGCCTGGCGCCGCTACCGCATCGACCTCGCCGACCGATTGCACGACGTGACACCCACGTCCGGCTTCGCGGTGAGCGCCGACCCCGAGGGGACCGCGGCGCAGATTCGCATCGAGATCTCGGCAACGGTGACGCGGCGCGTCCGGCTCACGGTGCACCCCTTTGACCTGTATCGGGACAGCGGACGATTCCCGCGCCAGCTCGAGGCGATGAACTCGCTGGGCTGGCGGCATCAGTTCGACGGCGACTTCATCGCCGAGGGTGACACGCAGCGCGCGGACGAGTTGGCGGCCCTGATCGTCGTCACGCTGCGTGAGGTCGGCGACGTGTTGCACCCGTCGATGCTGTCGCAGCCGGGTGAGAAGCCGCCGTGCCTCGCCGAACCCCTCATCGAGGTCGGGCAGCGCACCCGGAGTTCGGCTCATCTGCGCGGTCTGGTGGTGGACGCGCTGGAGGCGATCGCCGGGGTTGCCCCCGACGTCGACGACCTGGGCGATCTGCACCTCCCGACGCTGCCCGTACCCACGTCGATGAGCATCCACGCCGACGCTCCGCGCATCGAGCTGTGGGCCTCGCTGAACGACGCCGCCACCCATCCCGACGACGCCGCCATGCTGGTGGCGCGGCAGCGGACGTCGAATCCGTACGTCTGTCTCGTCGCCCGCGGCACGCGGATCTACGCCCACCTCCTGCTCGAGTCGACCGTCTTCCATCGCGAGAATCTCGAATCGGCGCTGGGCAATTGGAATGAGTTCCTGCGCCACGATGCGCAGCGGCTGCTCGTCGCCCTGGATGATGCGGCGCGGCGGGCACCCGAGCGCCGTCGGGTGCGGCGTCACGGTGAGGCTGCGGCGTGATGGGTTGCCGAAGCCTGATGGGTTGCCGCGGGTGTCGGTGCGGTTGTGCACGGGTGCGGCTCGGCCACGCCATGCTGTCGGTGGCATCCCGTACCGTCTTGATCGAACACAAGTTCTACGACGACACCTTGGGGGCACGATGACCACATCCGGTTACGACGCACTGGTCGAGCAGGCATGGGAGGAGTTCGCCGCCACGCTGCGTGTGCGTTTCGCCGCGTTGGAACGCGGGCAGTTCATCGAGTTCGCGCTCTCCGACGCGACCACGTGGCGCACCCTCATCGAGGTCACGGTCACCGGGTCGAAACGGGTGCGCGCCGGCATCGGCAGTCCCGCCTTTCAGCCCATGCTCCCCCTCAACGCCATCGCCAATCGCCTCCGCGAGACCGGTGCGGGCGAATGGAAGAAGATCCGGCACCAGGTCGTGTATGAGGTGGGTCGGCGAACAATCGATGACCTGATCGCGCAGATCATCGCCGCACTCCGCGGCCTGTGGGACCTTCCGCATCCGTCGTTCGTCACGGTCCACGATCCGTTCGGGCCGCGTGACGCACCGGCGCCCCCGCCGGCGGTGCCCGATGCTCCGAAACGCCACCTGAGCAGCGTCCCCGATCTGCCGAGCGCGCAACCGGAACACGGGCACGCCGACGCCCACGACAACGCCGGTCCCCTCGACGATGAATGTAGCTGTCCCACAACGACGGCCATCCGGATCACCGCCCCGGATCAGCTGATCACCCTTGCCCGGGATGTGCTGTCGGCGTTGGTGCATCGGGAACTCGAGATCGATGATCACGAGATGATCGAACTGCCCTTGACGGACGAGATCGCGTCGCGTGTCGTGGTCTGCGAGGCGGGGCCGCGTCTGGAGTTCGTCGCCACTCTCGGTCACCGGATTCCACCTGCTGCGGTACTCGCGCAACTGGTCACCGACTACAGCGCGCGGCTCTCGCACGTCACGCTGGTGATCGACAACGGACATCTGTTCGCCCGGTACTCCCTCGAGTGCGCGGTGTTCCACCCCGACAATCTCCAGGCCGCCTGGCAGCTGTGGATGGATTTCGTCAATTCCGTTGGGCGCGACATCGTGTCGTTGCTGAACGGAGGTGGTCCCGGCACCCACGAGTGCGCCCACAGCTCGGTGCCCATCGGCATGCAGACCCTGCTCAGGATCTTCATCGAGGACGGGTTGTCCGCCGAACGCACCGCGCATCTGGTCAGCGGCAAGGTCGATCGGCTCCGCGAGTATGCGGCGGTGTGTGCGGAGATGATCGAAGAATGGCGGACAAGGGAGAACGAATCCCGGAATCGTCACGCCCCAGTGGAGGATACGCAGATGTGCGCCACGATGGCCGCCGACCTCACCATCTTCGCAACCGTGCTCACCGAGGCCATCCTGCTGCTCGAGCGACCGACCGGCTGATCGGCCGGCCGCCCGCCCTAGGCTGGGGTGCATGCATGTGGTCATCTATGGCGCCGGCGCGATCGGCGGGGTCATCGGCGCTCACCTGTTCGCGTCGGGCACGCCGACCACGCTGGTGGCGCGCGGCACGCATCTGCAGGCGATCCGGGGGAAGGGGCTGATCCTCGACACCGACGGTGGTCTTCTGGTGCAGCCGATCCCGAGCGCCCGCAGCGCCGCCGAAGTCGACTGGACCGACGACTCCGTGGTCCTGGTGTGCGTCAAGAGTCAGCAGACCGCCGCGGCTCTGGACGACCTGCGGGCGCACGCGCCGTCGGATATTCCGATCGTGTCGGCGCAGAACGGGGTGGCCAACGAACCGGCCCTCCTCCGGGTGTTCCCGCGCGTGTACTCGGTGTGCGTCATGCTGCCGGCCTGGCACGTGGATCCCGGTGTGGTGGTGCAGGGGTCGTCGGCGGCACCGGGCATCCTCGACGTGGGCCGCTTCCCCGGTGGCGTCGACGCCGTCGCCGACGAACTGTCCGAACGGTTTCGGGCGGCGTCGTTCCCGTCGCGGACCCGACGCGACATCACCGCGTGGAAGTACCGCAAACTGATCACCAATCTGGGCAACGGCGTCGACGCGTGCTACCGCGACGACGGGTACGCTCGTGCCGAACTGACGCGTCGGGCCCGCGCCGAAGGGGAGGCCGTCCTGGCCGCTGCCGGTATCGAGGCGGTCAGCGACGCCACCGACAAAGAGCGGCGCGCCAACCACATTCAGCGTCGTCGCAGCGGTGCCGAGGGCGGCGGCAACTCGACGTGGCAGAGCGTCGAGCGCGGCGACGGCACCAGTGAGATCGACTACCTGTCCGGTGAGATCGTGTTGCTCGGCCGCCTGCACGGGATGCCGACACCGGTCAACGCGCTGGTGCAATCCGAAACCGCTCGCGTGGTGCGCGAACACCTGGCGGCGGAAAGTCTCGATCCGGTCGAAGCGCTGCGCGGGCTCGACTCCGCCGGGTGAGGTGCTCCGTGAATCCGTGAGGATTCTGCTGCGGCAACACCGGATTCGTCGTCGGAGGCCGGTTCGGCGCAAGAGTACTGCCGCCGTTCACCCCACCCTCGACGTGGCGCTGCGCTGCGTTCACCGACGCCCGGCTCACTGGGCGGGTGCGCATCGTCCAACTGGCGAACTTCTACGGTGAGCGCTCGGGTGGGTTGCGCACGGCCGTGGACCGCTGGGGTGCGGGCTACCTCGCCGCCGGACACGAGGTCGTCCTCGTCGTCCCGGGCTCGGCGCCCGACGAACAGATCATGCCCTCAGGTGTCGTGAGGATCTCGGTACCGGCACCACGAATCCCGTTCTTCGGCGGCTACCGGCTGGCCTCGGCGCGTCGCGTCGCTGACGTGCTCGAGCACCTGCGTCCGGACGCGCTCGAGGTGTCGGATCGATTGACGCTGCGCGGATTCGGCGCCTGGGCACGGCGGCGCGACATCCACTCGACGATGGTCTCGCATGAGCGACTGGACCGCCTGCTGTCGCTGTTCCTTCCGACCTCGATCGCCCGGGCGCTGGCCGATCGCGCCAATGCCGACACCGTCCGCTCTTACGACTCCGTGGTCTGCACAACCGATTTCGCGGCCGCCGAGTTCGAACGCATCGGCGCGAACAACCTGGTGCGCGCACCGCTCGGCGTCGACCTCGATCAGTTCGCGCCCCGTCACCTCGACCCGCAGCTCAGTGCCCGCTGGACCGACGGAACCGCGACGCTGCTCACCCACTGCGGACGCCTCTCGGTGGAGAAACGCGCCGACCGATCGGTCACCGCGGTGGGCCGCCTGCATCGCGCCGGGGTACCCGTTCACCTGGTGGTCGCCGGAGACGGACCGATGCGTGGCGCCCTCCAGCATGCGGCGCGGGGACTGCCGGTGACCTTCCTCGGTCACCTCGCCGACCGCGGGCAGGTCGCGGCGCTCCTGGCCAGCACCGATGTCTCGCTGGCACCCGGACCGCACGAGACGTTCTGCCTGTCGGCCCTGGAATCGTTGGCGTCGGGCACACCGGTCGTGGGGTCACGGTCGTCGGCGGTGGCCGGCATGGTCGACGAGTCGTGTGGTGCCCTCGCCGACAATTCCGGTAGCGGGTTCGCAGACGCCATCGAACGGGTCCTCACCATCCCCCGGCATGACCGGGAACGTGCCGCACGCGAACGTGCCACCCGATTCCAGTGGCCCGACTCGGTGACGCGGATGCTCGCGGTGCATGCGGGCGGGGTGTGATCGGCAACGGTCACAGGCCGACGATGCCGTACCCGTGGATCTTGCGGTAGATCGAACTGCGCGACATTCCCAGCGCCTGAGCCGCGCGGACCCGGTTCCCGCCCGCCTCACCGAGGGCCGCGATGATCGCGTCACGCTCGGTGACCTCGATGGGCGTGAGCACGCGACGCGCGGTGGTGCGGCAGAAGCCGGGGAGGTCCTCCGGCTGAATCTCTCCGACCGGGCGCACCCGCACCGCCCACTCGAGCGCGGTGCGCAGCTGAGTCAGGTTCTGCGGCCAGGAGAAGGCGGCCAGCACGCGCAGCGCCTGCGGACTGACCCTGGTGTTGCGTTGTGGTGCAATGCCTTTGAGTATGTCGTCGATCAGGACTTCCAGGTCCGGTCCGCGCAGCCGGAGCGGCGGCAGGTGCACGGCGCGAACGAAGCGGCCTAGCAGATCGGTGTACGGGCCGACCGCGTCGTCATGCAACGTGTCGATGGTCGCACCGACGACGGTCCCTGACCGATCCGCCGCCTCGAGTAGTGTGCGCACGCCGGGCAGCGCCTCGGTGGACAGCCGCTCGAGGTGACGGATCACCATCAGCCCACCCGGCGATGCCGTGACCGCGCGCGTGAGGGTCTCGATGTCATGCGGCGCCTCGGTGTCCACGACGACCACCGGATGTGTGGTGTCGGCGTTCTGGTAGGCCTCGATGAGAATGGACCGGCGCCCCGACCCGGGTTCGCCGATGACGATCGTCGCCTCGCCGTCGGCGAGCGCCCGGGCCACATCCCGATAGGCCGTCACCCACGCGGGACTACGCATCCGGTGCGGCCGCCCGGCACCGGCGTCCGACGGCGCCGCGGGTCCTGCGGTCACCGCACGGTCACCACGGGACGGCGTCACCGTGGTGCGCACCTCGTCGAGCAGCAGCACCACCCCCGCGGAGTCACCGGCGCCGACGTGGGATGCCCGCATCCGGATAAGCCGACCGTTGTCGAGGGTGACCGTGTGAATGGCGTTCTCCTGCTTGGTCATCAGGAACTGTGCGTACTGGCCGATGGTGTTCTGTTCCTCGGGACCGAGTAGTGCCCGGGCCGATTCGTTGACCATCACCGTCTCGCCGACCGCCATCACGGCCTGCCCGGATCGGGCACTCGCCCGCAGGTACAACTCGAACAACGCGCGCGTCGGCTGACTGCGATCGAGCAACAGGTTGCGGCCGATGTCGGCGGCAGCGGACCGTACGAGCGCCTCCACCAGACCGTTCCAGCTCTGCACCAGCGTGCTCACGTCCAGCACCCCGGCGACCCGGCCCGTCATCGGATCCAGGATCGGGGCGCCGGTGCACGCGAACTGCACCAGGGACTGATTGAAGTGCTCGGACCCCACGACGCTGACCGGCGCTCCCACCTCGAACACCGTGCCCACCCCGTTGGTCCCGACACCACTCTCCTCGAAGGAGAAACCCCGATCGAAATCGACGCGGTCGAGGACGCGGCCGACCGCGGCGGAACAGTCGCGGCGCTCCACGATCCGCGCACGCGCATCCGTCAACGCGATGGTCACCGGGACGTCGGACATGTCGTCGGCGAGCCGTTCCAGGACGGGGCGAGCACACCGCGAGAGCCGGGAATCGAAATCGATGTCGTCGTGGTACTTCACCCGATAGCGGTCAGCGTCCAGCCCCGCGGAGCGACTGCGCGCCCAGGAGGCCGCGACCACGTCGCCCACTCCGGCCGCGCCCTCGGGTCCGTACTCCAGGAAGTCTGCGCGAGCGGCTGCGATTCGCAGTTGCTGGTCTCGCGGGTCGGCCACTCGGCTCCTCTCGTCGCGGCCACACACCTCATGTGACACATGCCACACCCGATTATTCCCTCCCGCCGGCCGCTCGACCACCGCCGATCGGACAGGTTGAACGTCCCAATTTGGGACATGGCCGAGGTGTGAGACAGGTCAACCATCGGTGCTCACGTGATCGTTCTCACACTCACTGGAGGAAACAATGGCCGATACGACACTCGACGCGATGGTGATCGGAGCCGGCGTCGCCGGACTGTACGAACTGCATCAACTCCGCGAACAGGGCCTGCGGGTCCGCGCCTACGACACCGCATCCGGTGTGGGTGGCACCTGGTACTGGAACCGCTACCCCGGCGCGAAGTTCGACT
Organism: Gordonia oleivorans; assembly: GCF_040044975.1. Lineage (NCBI taxonomy): Bacteria > Bacillati > Actinomycetota > Actinomycetes > Mycobacteriales > Gordoniaceae > Gordonia > Gordonia oleivorans. The sequence continues at coordinate 9,116 of NZ_JBDZDI010000036.1, read as the reverse complement.
CCGAGGCCTACATCTACCAGTACCTCTTCGACGAGGACCTCTACAACGGCTGGAGTTGGAGCCAGCGATTCCCCGGTCAGGCCGAGATCGAGCAGTGGCTCAACTATGTCGCCGACGCACTCGACCTTCGGCGAGACATCTCGTTCAACACCACGATCGAGCGCGCCGAGTTCGACGAGGACACCAACCGATGGACCGTGACCACCGACTCCGGTGAAACCATCGACACCCAGTACCTGATCACCTGCTGCGGGATGCTCTCGGCACCGATGTCCGACATGTTCCCGGGCCAGCAGGACTTCGCGGGACAGATCTTCCACACCGCGCGCTGGCCGCGCGACGGCGTCGACCTCGCCGGCAAACGCGTCGGCGTCATCGGTAACGGTGCCACCGGCATTCAGGTCATTCAGACCATCGCCGACGAGGTGGGGCACCTCGACGTCTTCATCCGCACTCCGCAGTACGCGTTGCCGATGAAGAATCCGAGCTACGGCCCCGACGAGGTCGCCTGGTACAAGTCGCGGTTGCCCGAGTTCCAGCAGAATCTGCCCAACACCTTCACCGGTTTCGAGTACGACTTCACCGACGCGTGGGACGACCTCACCCCCGAGCAGCGCCTGGCCCGGCTCGAGGACGACTACGAGAACGGCTCACTCAAGCTGTGGCTGGCATCGTTCGCCGAGATGTTCTCCGACGAGGAAGTCAGTGAGGAGATCTCGGAGTTCGTGCGGCAGAAGATGCGGGCCCGGCTGCAGGACCCGGAACTCGAGAAACTCCTGATCCCCACCGACTACGGTTTCGGCACCCACCGCGTTCCGCTGGAGACCAACTTCCTCGAGGTCTTCCACCGCGACAACGTCGACGCCGTCCCGGTCAAGAACAACCCGATCACACGGATCGCGCCCGAGGGCATCGTCCTGGCCGACGGCACCGTCTACGAACTCGACGTCATCGTCATGGCGACCGGCTTCGACGCCGGGACCGGCGCCCTGACCCGCATCGACATCCGTGGCCGCGGCGGCCGATCCCTCGCCGAGGACTGGGGCCGCGACATCCGCACCACGATGGGCCTGATGGTGCACGGCTACCCCAACATGCTGACCACCGCGGTGCCGCTCGCACCGTCGGCCGCCCTGTGCAACATGACCACCTGCCTGCAACAGCAGACCGAGTGGATCGCCGACGCCATCGCGTACATGCGCGCCCACGACAAGACCGTCATCGAGCCGACCGAGGAGGGCGAGGAGGCCTGGGTGACACACCACGACGAACTCGCCGACGCCAACCTCATCTCCAAGACCAACTCCTGGTACACCGGCTCCAACGTGCCCGGCAAGCCGCGGCGGGTGTTGTCCTACGTCGGCGGCGTGGGCGCCTACCGGGCCGCCACGCTCGAGGCCGCGGCCGCCGGCTACAAGGGCTTCGCACTGTCCTGATGACCGGCCACACTCCAGGAAACCCACGAAAGGTTCATTGATATGTCCACCACAGCAACAGCTTTCGACAAGGCAGTGTTTCAGCGCGCCGCCGACGGGGTACTCCGGTCCGCGGTCGACGCCGAGCAACCGGTCGCCGGCGTCGTGGCAATGGTCACCGACCGCGACGGCACCGTGTACGAGGGCGCCGCCGGACAGCGCCGGCTCGGCGGCGACGCGGAGATCACCACCGACGACGTGTTCGCGATCTTCTCCACCACCAAGGCCATCACGGCGACCGCCGCGCTCCAACTCGTCGAAGAAGGACTGCTCGACCTCGACCGTCCCGCATCGGATTACGCACCCGAGATCGGCGATCTGCAGGTGATCGAGGGTTTCGACGCCGACGGCGAACCGATCCTGCGGGCCCCGCGGTCCTACCCGACGACACGCCAACTCCTCACCCACACAGGAGGATTTGGCTACGACTTCTTCGACGAGAAGTACGCGCGACTCGCCGGGGAGAAGGGGCAGCCCAGCGTCATCACCGCGTCGAAGGCGGCGCTGACCACGCCTCTGCTGTTCGATCCGGGTGAGCGGTGGCAGTACGGCACCAACATCGACTGGGTCGGTCAGGTGGTGGAACGTCTTCGCGGGCAACGACTCGGCGACGTCTTCGCCGAGCGGATCTTCGGCCCACTCGGCATCGAGAACATGAGCTTCGTCCTGCGCGACGACTTCCGTTCCCGACTCGCCGAGATGCACGCCCGCAACGCCGACGGGTCGCTGACGCCGATGGACTTCGAGCTGCCGTCACCGCCGGAGATCGACTTCGGTGGTCACGGCCTCTACGGCACCGTCGGCGACTACATGAAGTTCATCCGCATGTGGCTCAATGACGGCGCCGGAGAGCACGGCCGGGTGCTGCGCAAGGACACCGTCGAGATGGCCGTGCGCAATCATCTCGGTGATCTGCCGGTGACGATGCTGCCCGGTGTCATCCCCTCACTGTCCAACGATGCCGAATTCTTTCCCGGACAGTCGAAGTCGTGGTCGTTGCCGTTCATGATCAACAACGAGGAGGCTCCGACCGGACGGCCGGCAGGCGCGCTCGGATGGGCGGGGTTGGCGAACCTCTTCTACTGGATCGACCGTGAGAACGGCTATGGCGGATACTGGGCCACCCAGATCCTGCCGTTCGGCGATCCGACGTCGTTCACCAAGTACATGGAGTTCGAGACGGCGTTCTACCGGGTGTTGAAGGGCTGACGCGAACTTCGTGATCGCTGGACGGCTGTTCCGGCGGCGGGCTCGGACACTTTGGTGTCCGAGCCCGTTACGTTGGGCTGCGTTGTCATCTCTGCACACCGTGGGGACGGAACCAGCTGCACCTCAACAGGTCTCGAGGCTCGTCGCTGGCGCTCCTCACTCCTCGACCGGCGAAAAGGGTTTCGACGAGGCTCATCGCAAGGCTTTCGCTCCTCATACCCAGACCGCCGCCGACCGCCGCCGGTGAGCGCCCCCACCCCGCCGGTCGAGTGCGCCGCGCGAGCGAAGCGAGCTCGTCGCGTATCGAGACCTCGCAAGCCGAAAACCCAACGCACGCACCAGCCACACCCCACCAGGTCTCGAGGCTCGTCGCTGGCGCTCCTCACTCCTCGACCGGCGAAAAGGGTTTCGACGAGGCTCACCGCAAGGCTTTCGCTCCTCATACCCAGACCGCCGCCGACCGCCGCCGGTGAGCGCCCCCACCCCGCCGGTCGAGTGCGCCGCGCGAGCGAAGCGAGCTCGTCGCGTATCGAGACCTCGCAAGCCGAGAACCCAACGCATGCACCAGCCACACCCCACCAGGTCTCGAGGCTCGTCGCCCCAGGGGCTCCTCACTCCTCGACCGGCGGAAGGAAGCTTCCAGCGGAAGGGGTGTACCAGCTGAAGGGGTCTACCGGCGGAAGGGGGCTACCAGCGGAAGGGTGGCCGACCAGCGGGATAGGGTCGGGACCTCGCCCAACGGGAGTGTGTGGCCGTCAGCCGTTGTACGCCCACACCGACACCCAGTCGACCTGAAGGTGGCCGGCGCTGTTGCCGTTGCCGTTGGTCTCGGCCTGGAGCTGCCAGCGCATCGGACCGCTGGGGACGAACAGGGTGCTGTCAAGGACCACGGTGTTGTCCAGGAGATAGCGGATGCGGCCCGGGCTCCATTCCATGGTGTAGGTGTGCCACTGCGTGAAGGAGGCGTCGATGTCGGTTGCCACCGCCTGACATCCGCTGCAGGCGCCCACGCCCGAATAGTGGTGGAAGCCTCCGGCGTTGCCGGCCAGGCCACCTTCGGGGAAGTCGAACTCTCCGTCCTGTGGCCACACTTCGGATTGCGGCCACAGCAGGAAGGCCACGTAGTACTCGTTCAGGCCGGGACGGTCGACGCGCATGCGGACCGAGTACCGGCCATAGGACTGGTACTGACTCGTTCCGGTGATCAGCGGTGACGGATTGGCACCGGCGGGTTTGCCGTCGACCTGATGGAGGTAGAAGTCCAAGGTGCCGCCCGTCACGCTGAGCACGGCGTCGGGTCGGTAGGGACGTTTCTGATAGGTGTCTAGATAGCACCGCGGGTATGTACGCCACTTCTGACCTTGTGCACCGGTGTAGACGATCTTGTCCGGTTCACAGGAATTCGCCCAGGAACCGATTGCGGCATCCTTGGTGAATTCATCGACGAAGATGTGTCGCCACCCGGTGAGATCTCCCGACGGTGCCGCCTGACCGGACGGATTGGTCACCGCTGCAGACGTCGTCGGTGGTGCGGTCGTCGTGGTCGACGGCGTCGTCGTCGCCGGCGCTGCCGTTGTCGTGGTTGTGGTGGTGGTGCTCGTGGTGACGGCGCTCAGCGTCCACTTCTGGTTCGTCGCTCCGCTACAGGTGCGCAGGGAGACCGCTCCGGACGCTGCGGTCAGACAGTAGGAGGTCCCGCCGGGCCTCAGTGAGCTGTTCGCTCCTTGCTTCCACTTCTGCGCGGAAGATGTTGAGCAGTTTGCGATTTGCAGGTTTCGGCCGTTGGCGATCACACCTCCGACCGGTTGCAGACAGAACCCTTGCACCACCGCCCGACCGGAGGAGTCCATCGTCCATCGTTGATTCGCCTGGCCGTTGCACGAGTACAACAGCACCCCGTTGCCGGCGCGCGCGATCGCACCGGAATTGTCGAGGCATTGTCCATTCAGGTTCGCCTTGACCGTATACGTCGTGTCCGCGGCGGAGGCCGTACCGACAGCGAGAATTGCCGCAGCACTGACAATGAACACCGTCGAAACACAGAGAAGAATTCGGGCTGTATGTGACCTTCTCGGCCGTTTCATGAGGATGACGGTAACCCCATTTCAGGCAAAGCGTCCGACGATTTCTTGAATGCCCAGAAATAGGCGTGGAATCGCGCCGGAAAGCGTGCGTCGTCATTGTCACTCCCGTCGGGTCGGCCCGGGGTCGTCCCGAGGTGCGGCCATGCGGTGGACCGCGCGGCACGCCTCACCGTCCCCGAGTCGTACCGTGGACCCGTGGCAGGAGCACGGCAGCCGCTTCGCGTGGGCCAGATCATCACCGGCGATACCGGTCACCGCTATCGCATCGATGGTGCGCTGGACGGCGGTGGTTTCGGCGTCGTGTACCGGGCGGCCCGGCTGGCGCAGACCAGCGATCGGGTGATCCGGCACGTCTGCGTGAAAGTGTGTGCCAGTGCCGCGGACTGGCACGGCGAGGCACATATGGGGAATCTGCTCGCCGGACGCCGCGAGGTCGTCGAGATCGTCGACTCGTTCGCCTTCGGTACCGGCTCGCGTGGGGTGACCCGGTATGTGATCGTGTCCGAGCTGATGCGGGAGGGAACGGTCGGCGATCTCGTCGACGATCCCGAGTGGAACGGATGGCCGCCGGCGCGTGTGCGCCGCGAACTGCGCGACCTGCTCGGGGTACTCAAACTGATGCACGCGGCGGGGGTGACTCATCGAGACATCAAGCCCACCAACGTGTTTCTGCGCGACGGGCATCTGGCGCTCGGTGACTTCGGGATCGCCAAGCATTCGTTGACACCCGGCGGGTCGTCGCTGGACGCCTACACCCCCGCCTACATGCCGGCCGACGTCGACCAGTACCGGCATTGGGGTACCTGGCTCGACATCTATCAGGTCGGGTTGCTGGCCTGCACCCTGCTCACCGGGCGGGACTGGACCAACGATGACGTGTCCCGGATCCGTGATCTGCGCGCTCCCGACGACCTCACGTGCTGGATCTGGCATGCGACGGCGGCACGGGGCCTGCGCTACGTCGACGGCACCGCCGCGCTCGAGGCGATCGGGTCCCTCCGCGCCGTCGACATGGGCGGCACGCGTGGCCCCGCGTCGCTGCGTGATCAGCGGGTGGTGGTCACCGGCCGCTTCGAGACCGGCACCCAGGATGAACTCCGCGATCTCATCGAGGACGCGGGCGGCGTCGTGCAGTCGGCGGTCAGCGACGACACGTCGGTGTTGGTGCGGGCACATCAGATCGACAACACGGTCGGCGGATTCGAGGGACGGAAGCTGTTCTCGGTGCGTGAACGCAAGCGCCGCGGCCAGACCATCCACGTGATCGATGAGCACCGCCTGTGCCGGCTGGTGGGTCTGAGCCCGGTCTGACCGACCGGCGGACGCCCACTCGACGGAAAACAGCGCACACTCGACGCGGAACAGCGCCCACTCGACGCGAAACAGCGCCCACTCGACGGGAATCGGCGCCCACTCGACGCGGCGAGGACCGATAATCCTCGGCATGGCATCGCTGTCGGGGCTCGCTCGACTCTTCCCGGGTCTGCACACCCTGCTGCATTACGAACGGTCGTGGCTTCGAGGTGACCTCGTCGCCGGGATCGTGGTGACCGCCCTGCTGATCCCGGCCGGCATGGGCTACGCCGAGGTCGCCGGGCTCCCACCGGTCACCGGCCTCTACGCGACGATCGTCCCGCTGCTGGTCTACGCGTTCGTCGGACCCTCCCGCATCCTGGTGTTGGGGCCCGACTCCTCGCTCGCCCCGATCATCGCCGCGGCCATCATCCCCCTCGCCGTCGTCGACGAGGACCGGATCGCCCTGGCCGGAGTGCTGGCAATCGAGGTCGGCCTGGTGCTGGTGGTCGCAGCGCTGCTGCGGCTCGGATTCGTCACCGACCTGCTGAGCAAACCCATCCGCATCGGCTACCTCAACGGCATCGCGCTCATCGTGCTGCTGAGCCAACTCCCCAAACTCCTCGGCTTCAGCATCGAGGGAGATTCGGCGATCGAGCAGGTCCGCGACATCGTGTACGCAGTGACGCATTCCGAGATCGAGTGGTTGCCCGCGGTCATCGGCATCGTCTGTCTGGCGGTGATCTTCGGCCTCAAACGCTGGCGCAAGTCCATTCCCGGAGTACTCGTCGCCGTCGTCGGCGCGATCATCGTCGTCGCGGCCTTCGGATGGCAGGACCGTCTTCCGGTGGCCGGTGCGATGCCCCGTGGACTACCGTCGCCGCACCTGGGTGGGGTGAGTTGGCACGACGCCCTGTCCCTGCTCGGACCGGCCGCCGGCATCGCGCTCATCGCCTTCGCCGACACGAGCGTGCTGTCGCGGACCTTCGCCGCCCGCGCCGGCACCGCGGTCAATCCCAATCAGGAGATGGGTGCGGTCGGCGCGGCGAACATCGCCGGTGGATTCCTCGGTGGTTTCGCCGTCTCCGCGTCGTCGTCTCGCACCCCGGTCGCCGAACAGGCAGGCGCGCGAACACAATTGGCATCCCTCGTCGGCGCGGTGCTGATCGTCGTCTTCATTCTGGTGGCCCCGAATGTCACCGCCTACCTGCCGTCAGCGGCACTGGCGGCGGTGGTCATCTCCGCGGCCGTCTCACTCGTCGACATCCGCGGCACCGCGGCGTTGTTCCGCATCAACCGGGTCGACGGGGCGCTGAGCGTCGTCGCCTTCCTCGGCGTGGCGCTGGTCGGCGTGCTCCAGGGCATCATCGTCGCCGTGGTGCTGTCGCTGGTGGCGTTCGTCAACCTGGCGTGGCGGCCGTATCGCACCGAACTCGGCCGCGTACCCGGCCTGCGGGGCTACCACGACCTCACCCGGCATCCGGACGCCGAACCCATCGACGGCGTCGTCATCATCCGCTTCGACGCCCCGCTGTTCTTCGCCAACGGCGGAATGTTCGACGACTACGTCCGGTCCCGGGTCGTCGCCGCGCTGGCCGACGGACGCAGCGTGCGCACCGTCATCATCGCCGCCGAACCGATCACCGAGATCGACTCGACCGCCGTCGACGAGTTGGTGGAACTCGACGACTTCCTCCGATCCCAGGACATGAAACTCGTCCTGGCGGAAATGAAGGACCCGGTGCGTGATCAGCTCACCCGCTATCAGCTCGAGGTCGACGGTCGGCCGCGATTCGACGATTCGTCGTTCGCCCCCACCACCGGCGCCAAGATCGACGAGATCACCGGACACCTGCGCAGCGACATCGACCCGGCCGGGTGAGGTCCCATCCGGCCGGGTCGTCGAGTCTTCGACGGTTGACGCTCGCCGCGATGTCCCCGACGTAAGGGTCATACAAACAGTGGGATCCTGCGTCGCAACCCCTCCAGGGTTCCCGGTCAGACCGTAGCCTCGCTTTAGCAACAGGTCCGAAGGGAAACGGCATGGGCGATTTCGACGGCACCATCGGAGCGGCCTGGAGCGAGTACCGCGTCGAGCTCGCCGACCGCCTGGCCCACCTCGCGCCGGGTGCTTCGGTGCTCGCCGAACAGAACCACTCCATCCCCGAGGGCGCCCACGGCGTCGTCGAGTTCACCGTCACCGACGACGACCGGATCTGCGCGACCATCAACTCCGGGGACCTGCACTCGCATCCGGAGACACGGACCGAGCAGATCTGGGGTCTCGGGGTGCTCGGCTGGACTCGGACCGGCGACCACCACTTCCGATCCACCGCCACCCGCGACGATGCCGACGACCTCGCCGCCCGAGTGATCGCCACATTCCGCGAGGTCTGGGATGTCCTACACCCCACCTTCCTCGACGACCCGCACGCCGCTCCCCGCGAATGGGCCCGCGAGGTGGTCACCATCGCCCACAACCACAGCGACCTGCGCGCCATGGTGCACGCGGCGCTGGAATCGATGTCGGGCCGTCCGGTGGTCGTCGACCCCGACGGTGACATCCCGATGCCGACGGGCGAGACCTCCTCGTGGCTGCGCATCCTCACCGATCGCCCCACGGTCGAGTTCTTCGGCACGGTCGTCGACTCCGCCCCCGACCTCGGGCGCGCCTACGAGTTCATCGCGACCAGCACCCTGCCGTTCACGGGGATCAAGCTGATCATGCATGACCGATGCATGGTCGCGGTGCTCACCGTCGAGGTCTCCGCCTTCTCCCGACAGAACCTGGCGGCCGGGATAGCTCAGTGGCTGAACTTCATGGACTTCGGCCGTGCCCAGATCCAGGCGGCGTTGGCCGACGACGACACGATCCCCGCCGACACCGGGTCTTTGACGGGTGGGTCCGGGTCCGCCGACACCGACGGGACCCTGAAGCACCCCAGGTTTCGTGCCACCTCGTTGGTGGGCTACCTGCTGGTAGTGACCCCAGCGTAGTAGGTTGCCTCGTACTCGTTGGGCGGGACCAGGCCGATCGACCCGTGTAACCGGGTGG
>NZ_JBDZDI010000035.1:0-22510 GCF_040044975.1 Gordonia oleivorans | reverse complement strand
ACCAAGCGGGCCTACGGATTCCACACGCCAGAAGCGCTGATAGCGATGGCCGAACTCACCCGCGGCGGCGCCTGCCCCGAACTGCCCTGGCCGTAACCCACCCACAAGAACGTCAGGAGATCCGGCCAGAACACGTTTATCGGCGATCCGAGCACGCACCCGTTGCAGCAGGGCACTGTGATCGATCTCGTCGAAACACGCTGTGATATCGGCTTCAAACACCCACTCGTACCCGAGACGTGTGTGAAAACGAATATCGGCGATCGCGTCCTGCGCGCGACGCTTCGGCCGAAATCCATACGACGACGCCGAAAAATCGGCCTCGAAGATGGGTTCCAGCACCAACTTCAACGACGCCTGCACCACCCGGTCAGCGATCGTGGGAATACCCAGACCGCGTTGCTTACCACCGGGTTTCGGAAGCATCACCTGCCGCACGGGGACCGGACGAAACTCCCGCGCCTTCAGCTGAGTGCGCAGGTCCTCCAGAAATCCGGCCACACCCATCTCGGATGCCTCGACCGAGCGCACGCTGCGACGATCGATCCCACCAGTCTTGGCGCCCTTGTTCTCCTTGACCCGTGTCCACGCCTCCACGAGGAAACACGGATCGGCCACGAGGTTGAACAGATCCTCAAACCGACGACCAGGATCGGCCGCCGCCCAATGATGCAACTTCGTCTGCATCCTCAGTACCCGCTGCCCACTCATATACGGGCGGGCCAGCGCGGCGCCGATATTCACCAGCGCATCTTCTGCCATGACAGTCCTTCCGTTGCCGACCTACTGCGGCCCTTCCCCCTGTGACCGGCTTTCCCGGTCTCCGAGTACTACGACCGCTCCGCCCCCACCCCAACGGCATTGGTGGACAGTGCACCTACCCGTCGACGTCACTGGCCGTGACGCGTCCGGGACCGCCAGGAGGGTTCCCATGTTCACAATGTTTCCGATCGACGAGGGAGGTGCCCAGCTCTACCCCGATGGCCCCGGATGGGTACGCCACAGACAATTCCCCACCGGCTACCACCGACCACGGCAGTGATCGGCAGCGGACGCAACAACAGAAAGAAGTCGTTGACGCGCACCACAAGTCCCGACCGATATCCGCCAGATTTCAGTCGGTTCCACCTAACGAGGCGTCTCACACTGGTTCCTCACGTACACCTTCTCGTCTCGCTCGCCGGACCCGCACCATCTGGCAGTACTAACACGTCCCGGCTTTGTCAGGGCTGCTTACCACCCCGCCCCACACACTTCCACGGGAACAGGGCTGCCCTCAGCTTCCTCAAGCCTCTGTGACGACCCGAGATCGGAGGTCTCTCACCCCCATTCGGTAACACCGCGCCTCATGGCGCACCTTTCTTTGGTGGTCCGGGGTACACAACGGCATCAGGTTGAATTCCACGGTCCAGCCACCGGTGATCGGATCCTGGTGCACGAATTTCACCAGGTGATCGATCTGGCATTCACTGGCCGGGCGGCCGCAATGCGGGTACCGGCAGGTGCCATCCAACTCGATGATCTTCTCCCGCAACCATGCCGGTATCCGATACGTCAACGCACCCGATGGTGGGAGCAGATGTCCGCCGTGTCCGGTGGGGTCGATCGGTGCCGCGGGGAACGGATCGTCGAGGCGACGCCACGCCGCGGGTATCCGATCGAGTGAGGTGGCGGTGTTGATGGTGGGGATGTCCAGGGTGGGAAACTCGCTGACGGTGACCAGCTGTCCCGAGCTGATCAGCGATCGGGCGTGGGAGTTGTCAATCACGCCGAAGTACTCCAACCGGGCCTCCCGCTGCCCGGACGGGTCGGTGATCAACGACAGCGACAACTGCGAATCGGTGTCGGGTTGTTCCTCTTCGGTATCCGTTGCCGTACAGTCGGCGTCGTCGTTGGTGATCGTCTCGGGATCGACGGTCGTCTCGGGTTCGGTGATCTCGTCGGGCTCACCATGATCGGCGTCCGCATCGTCGGCGACATCGATAGACAGATCAGTCCCGTCGTTGTCGGGGTCGATGTCGAGGTCGGTCAGGCCAGTTGGCTCTTCCGGCAAGGGGATCGCCCGCGAGCAGTCGCCCCGCCCGCACTCACACGACAGGTGTGCGCCGGGTAGTCCTTGGATTTCGGCGAATGCCGCGACCTGTACCTGACCCTGACGACGCGGGTCACGTGGGCAGATCCGTTCGCTGATCATCTTCGCGATCCGCGCCGCCAGATGGGCACCCATTTCTCCCGGGGCGTAGACGGAGATGCTGCAGTGCCCGTTGGTGTCTCGGCGGACCCGCACATTCTGGTCACGTGCGGCAGCTTCCTCGCGACGGTCCGCGGCGCCGTCGGGATCCAGGGCGATCACCATCTCGACGACCTGATCCCGCAATGTCTTATCAGCCTGATTACGTTCGGCCAGTTGCAGCGCACGGGTTTCGGCGAACGCACGCACATCGTCGTCGGACAGGACGACGATCTCGTCGGCGATGATGCGGATACGTTCCAGGGAGTGGTCACCGTCCAGGAACGCCGCGGTGACCGTCGGGAGCGTTGAGAGTAGGAAGCTGAGCGTCATCCACGCGGTGGCTTGCGGCACCGACACTCCGAGGGTGGTGGATACCTTGCCGGTGGCGGACTTGTCGACGGCGCCGGTGGTGTGCACGTTGGTCTGATGGCCCGAGAGCAGCATCTCGTCGTACACGGCGTGCCCGATCCGCGCCGCCGACAAGGGTAAGTCCCCTGGAGTGGTGGGGTTTCGGGCCTGACGTCAGCCACGGCAGGACGCCCTGTTGCGGCGTGTCGTGACGGCTGGAGGTGGGCCATCGCGTAGTGGTCAATGAGTTACCTACCAAAGTGACTCACAGTAAGGACACACACGCGATGACCCACGACCATTCTGCCCTGCTCGCCCAGCTTGATGCACTCACCTCTGCCGATTCCGGCGCGGTGTTCGCCGAACTGGTGCGCGCCGGCCTGCAAGCTCTGATCGAGGCCGAGGCCACCGAGAAGATCGGCGCCGGCCGTTACGAGCGTTCCGCGGAACGATCCACCCACCGCAACGGCCACCGCTCCAAGACGGTGTCCACCCCAGCCGGCGATGTGTCGGTGAAGATCCCCAAACTGCGCTCAGGATCGTTCTTCCCGGTCCTGCTCGAACGCCGCCGCCGCATCGACAAGGCCCTGCACGCGGTGATCATGGAGGCCTACGTGCACGGCGTGTCGACCCGATCGGTCGATGACCTGGTCAAAGCGCTCGGCGTGGACACCGGGATCTCCAAGTCGGAGGTGTCACGCATCTGCGGTGACCTCGATGTGGAGATCAAGCGGTTCCGGGAACGCTCATTGACGCACACGACGTTCCCGTACGTGTTCGCTGATGCGACCTACTGCAAGGTCCGCGTCGGGGCGCACGTGGTCTCTGGAGGCCCTCGTGGTGGCCACCGGGGTGTCGATGGACGGTTCCCGGGAGGTGCTCGGTACCGCGGTCGGCGACTCGGAGTCGTTCGAGTTCTGGCGCGAGTTCTTCGCCTCGCTCAAAGCGCGTGGCCTCTCCGGTGTCGAGTTGGTCACCTCCGACGCTCACGCAGGTTTGAAAGCTGCTGTGGCTCAACAGTTCACAAACGCTGCGTGGCAACGATGCCGGGTGCATTTCATGCGGAACCTGCACGGGGCGGTCTCGGCGAAACAGGCGCCGGTGGTGACCGCGGCGGTCAAGACGATCTTCGCGCACACCGAACCCGAGGACATCCACGCCCAGTGGGACCAGGTCGCCGACACCCTCGAGGCGTCGTTTCCGAAGGTGGCGGCGATGATGCGTGATGCGAAGCCAGATGTGTTGGCGTTCACCGCGTTTCCCAAGGCGCACTGGCAGAAGATCTGGTCCAATAATCCGATCGAGCGTCTCAATAAGGAGATCAAGCGCAGAGCTGATGTCGTGGAGATCTTCCCCAACCCGGCCGCGTTCCTGCGGTTGGCCACAGCGGTGGTGATCGAGGCCCACGACGAATGGCAAGTCACCCGCCGCTACCTCTCCGATGTGTCCATGCTCGAACTCAAGAAGGTGATCACCGCCAAACGACACGCCACCGCAGCGCTGGACCAATCCCACCAAAGCGCTTAGCATTCACCATGACTCGTTGATCACTACGCGTGAGTCCACGCCGATCCAAGTCCACCACTCCACGGGGCACTATCGCCGACAACACCTTCCGAGCAATCACCTGCCGCTCTTGGCGTTGCAGGGAACGGGCCAGAGCGGTGGCCGCCTCGACGGGAAGGTGATCGATCATGGCCGCGTCGTCGGCGGTCATCGACAGTTGCGGGACCTGATTGGTCTGAATCATTGTGTCGGCCATGGTGTTCACCCCCTCTGCTCGGTCGGTCCAACTGAACTGAGTCAAGTGTAGCGACGACCACCGACAAGTTTCTTCGGCGCGGAATCGGTTGGGGATGAACGATGTCAGTGTCGTCCGACCTGTGTTCGGTTGGCGGTGGACCGATTTCGCTGTTGGGTTGCGGAGGTGGCCTCGATACACCGACTCGCAAGCTCGTCGGCACTCGGCCAGCGGGGGTGGCCTCGACCTCGACAAGCTCGGCCCGGCGGATACGCGACGAGCTCGCTTCGCTCGCGCGGCGCACTCCACCAGCGGGAGGAGGTGCCTCGGTCCTCCGTTTCGACGGAGCTCAACGCGGCGGCTATCGCTCCAGACCGGCTCAGCGACCCCGACCGCGGGACTGCTGCTTGGCCCGCTCGTGCACCAGACGCAGACCTTCGAGGGTGAGGTGCGGGTGTTGCACAGTGAGAGTGCGGCATTCGTCGAACATCAGCGGAGCGAGGAAGCCGGTGGCCACCACGGCGACGTCGTCGCCGTCGAATCCCGGCACGGTGGATCGGACGCGCTCCACCAATCCGTCGATCTGGCCGGCGAAGCCGAACAGGATGCCCGACTGCAGTGCCTCGACGGTGTTCTTGCCGAGCACACTCCGCGGTGGCATCAGTTCGACCTTGCGGACCGTCACCGTGTGCTCACTCAACGCCTCGACGCCCAGGTTCACCCCGGGAGCGATGGCGCCGCCGAGGAACTCGCCCTTGACCGAGACGGCGTCGACGACGGTGGCGGTTCCGCAGGCCACGACGATCGCCGGTCCGCCGTAGATGTGGTGGGCGGCAAGGCAGTTGGCGACCCGATCGGTGCCGACCTCCTTGGGATTGTCCACCAGCAGTGGAACACCGGTCCGCACACCGGGTTCCAGGATCACGTTGTGCGGATTGTCGAAGTACCGGGCGACCATCACGCGCAGTTCCCGCAGCAGCGATGGCACGATCGACAGCGCCGACACACTGGTGACCTGCTCGATGTCCGCACCCAACAGACCCTTGATCAGCAACGCCAATTCGTCTGCGGTGCGGTCGGGTTCGGTGTGCAGGCGCCAATCGTTCACCAGCGTGGCGTGAGCACCGGTCCCGGCGAACACCCCGATGTGCGTATTGGTGTTGCCGACGTCAATGGTGAGAAGCATACGAGGCGAGAGTCGTCAGGCGTTGGCGTCGACGAGCACGTCGGCATGGCGCGGATCGCGCAGCCCCGAGCCCTCGGGTGCGCGAGCCGGATCGGTGCCCGACTCCAGCACACGATTCGCCTCGTCGACGAAGACGACGTGCGGAGCGTACTCGGCGATCTCGGCCTCGTTGAGGATGCCGTAGGCGATGATGATCACCAGGTCGCCGGGGTGCACGAGATGCGCTGCGGCACCATTGATGCCGATCACACCGGACCCACGCTCACCGGCGATCGCATAGGTCTCCAGGCGTGCGCCATTGGTGATGTCGACGATGGTGACCTGTTCTCCCTCGAGGAGATCGGCGGCATCGAGAAGGTCGGCGTCGATGGTGACCGAACCGACGTAGTGCAGGTCGGCCTGAGTGACGGTGGCGCGGTGGATCTTCGAGGTCATCATGGTGCGGAGCATGTGCGGGTCCTCTGTTCGGTACTTCAGTTCGGATCGGTACTTCAGTGCGGATCGGTGGGATGGCAGAAAGTCGGTGGTCTCATTCGGATCTGGCCTCGCGTTCCTCCAGGCTCAGGCCGATCGCGACGCCGACATTGTCGATGAGGCGGGCCGGGCCGAGCCGAGCCGCGACCAGCAATCGCCCGTGTCCCTTCGCCGGCGGATCTTCCAGAGACCGGCCCCGAAGGGCGAGATAGTCGAGTTCGATCTCCGGTACCGCAGCCAGAACCGATTGCGCCGCAGCGAGAATGGCGTCACCGCCGCCCGGTGCGGCGTGCGATCCGGCGGTCAACGCCGCCGACAGCGCGGTGGCCAGTGCCCGCTGCTCCTCGGAGAGATACCGGTTGCGGGAACTCAGGGCGAGCCCGTCGGGTTCACGGACGGTGGGAACCCCGACGATCTCGACGTCCATGTTGAGGTCGTCGACCATCTGCGAGATCAGCACCAACTGCTGGTAGTCCTTCTCCCCGAAGTACGCGGCGTGCGGTGCGGCGATGTGCAGCAGCTTGTTCACCACGGTCAGCATTCCGGCGAAATGTCCTGGGCGCGACGCACCGTCGAGGATGTCACCGGCGGGACCGGGATGGATCATGGTGCGACGTCCCTGCGGGTACATCCCTGCGACGGTGGGGGCGAACACCAACTCGACGCCGAGCGGCTTCAGCAGGGCGAGGTCGGCGTCGAAGGTGCGCGGGTAGGCGTCGAGATCCTCACCCTCGCCGAACTGCAAGGGATTGACGAAGATCGAGACGATGACGATCGTGTTGCCGCGACTCTTCGCGGCCCGCACCAACTCCAGGTGGCCGGCGTGCAGGGCACCCATCGTCGGCACCAGCGCCACCCGCTTACCGGACCCACGCAGCGCCTTGCTGACTCGCTGCAGGTCGACCGGATCACGGTGCACCGTCAGCGTTCCGGGTGTGTAGAGGTTCGCCTCGCCGGCGATCACATGACTGGTCATCGGGACTCCAGAACGTCGAAAACCGCAGGCGGCGCATCGGATTGGTGAGCGGCCCGACGCGCCAGCATGCGGTAGGACTCGGCAATCGAATCGGTCTCCGCTCCCCCGGGCAATGCGCGCAACGCGGCCAGATGGGCAGCCACCGCCGCTGCGTCACCGCGCGCCACCGGACCGGTCAGGGCACTGGGACCGAGGTCGAGCACGTTCTGCAGCGATGCGGTCACCAGTGGGCCGAGGATGCGTTCGGCCAGGCGGACCGGATCACCGTCTACCGTGGCGGTCGGATGTCCGACGCCGCCCGGCCCGGCGATGGCGTGATTGAGCGCCGTAACCGCATCGGAGATCAGTGCGATCAGATGGTTGGCGCCGTGCGCGAGGGCTGCGTGATACAGCGTGCGGTCGGCTTCGGCGATCCGCACCGGCTCACCACCCATCTCCAGGACGAGCGCCGACGCGATGGCCTCGCCGACCTCGTCGGCGGCGGTGATACCGAAGCATGCGCGGGCCAGGCGGGCGGTGTCGTCGTCGGTACCGACGAAGGTCATCGCGGGATGGATGGCCAACGGCATCGCACCCCGCCGGGTGAGCGGTTCCAGGATGCCGACACCCTGCGCACCGGCGGTGTGGGCGATCAGCGTGCCCGGACGCAAGCTGCCGGACGCGGCAATATCTGCGATCACCGATTCCAGCTGGGCGTCGGGGACGGCGACGAGGAGCAGTTCGGAACGTGCGAGGACACCGTCGAGGTCGAGGATCGCCGATTCCGGGAGACGTGCCTGCGCCCGACGACGCGACTGCGGGGAACGGGCGAGGACCGCACCGACGACGTGACCGGCACGTTCGAGCGCCGCACCGAGCGCGGTACCGACGCGCCCGGAGCCGATGATGCCGACCGTCAGACGGGCCGGCGTTGGGAGATTGGCGATGCCGGGGAATCCCGACGCAGGATCTGCGGGGACACCGGAACGCGCCGCGTAGGCGTCATCATCCGATGAGGTCACCACTGTCCTCCAGGTCGTTCCAGTCCCGTGGGCTGCCGAGAGATTCCGCATCGATGTCGTCGCGGAACGCACCCGGCCGGGTACCAGACGTTGCAGAGCAAGGTTAGGCCGTCAGGTCGACACGGATCCAATACGTGTGATCGGGCTCACCGAATCACAGACACCGTTCAGCCGCGACGGCGCCGGCATCGATCAGTCGCGACGGCGACGCATCGATCAGTCGCGACGGCGACGGCGACCCGACCCGCCCTCGGTCTCCCGCAACTGGCGCAGCAACTCCGACACCGGAAGCCCGTTGGAGTGCGCATTGTCGAAGTCGTCGGCAGCGGCTTCGGCGGCCACCGGCTGCTCCACCTCATCCTCCCGGCGGCGACGACGCCCACCGGTGAACCCGGCTGCGGCACCGACCGTCTCATGCCGTCCACCACCGAGGAAGGGAACCGGACCACCGGTCGGCTGGGCCGGTGCGGTCGGCTCGGCCTGAGCGGCCTGCGTCGCCCACTCATCGGTGGGCGTTTCGTCGACGTAGGCCGAGACCGGTACGGCGGCGGGTGACTCTTCGTCGGCCGACGGGGCCTCCCCGACCCCCGGGCCACCGGCCACACCACCGTCGTCGACGACGTCGGCGATCTCCGCGTCCGCCGCGTCGGCGGTCTCGACGTCGGTCACCTCGTCGGTTTCGGCGAGCACGGACGCATACTCGGTCTCGTACACCGACTCGTAGGGCGCCTCGGCCCCGTAGGGACGCGACAGCGGATCGTCGGTGACGACCGGGATGACCTCGGTCATCTCGTTCGGATCGGCGGTGGGCCCGATGTGGCGACCGTCGGCGGCCGACGGTGCGGTCTGCGCGAAGTCGCGGGCGGCAAGAACCCCGTCGTCGTGGGCGTAGGCCTCGGGAGAGTCGTACTGACCGCCGTAAGGATGCGGATCGAGTCCGTGACCACCGAGGCCCGAGGCCAGCTCACGCAGCTTCTCGTTGGGCAACGCCACCTGATCATCGGGCAGCGACTCGCCGAGCAGTCGCTCCAGACTCGATCGCAGCGACACGACCTGCTCCTTGAGTGCGGCCAGCTCTGCACCCGATTCGGCCGCCACCTCGCGGCGGATCGTCGACTCGACGTCGAGCTCGTACTGCCGGCGCGCGGCGATCTCCCGCTCCAACTGCAGTTCGTAGACCAGGCGGAGATCGCGACTCTTGGCCTCTGCGGTCTCGGCCTGCTTGCGGAACCGGGTGACAAGGATCGCACCGATCACCGCGGCCCACAGCGCC
Organism: Gordonia oleivorans; assembly: GCF_040044975.1. Taxonomy (NCBI): domain Bacteria; kingdom Bacillati; phylum Actinomycetota; class Actinomycetes; order Mycobacteriales; family Gordoniaceae; genus Gordonia; species Gordonia oleivorans. The sequence goes on along the minus strand of NZ_JBDZDI010000035.1, from coordinate 13,278 downwards.
GCGATCACCGCGAGCGAGCCGGTGATCGAGAGGTTGTCGGTGAAGATCATCAGGATGCTGGCCGCGAGGGCAAGGACGATGAGCAGACCCAGCAGCCACTGGCCGACGGAGCGGCCCGTGCGCCGAGTGTCCGAGGAACGGCCGGAGGTGGTCGTCATATCAGTGCAACTTACCCGTTGATCTCTGTGTTATCTCCCAAGCCCGGCGGAGAGTCACGAATCGCGGGTTTGGTAGGGCGCGGCCCCGGGTACCCCGAGGTGCCGCAGATAACGCGCCGGGTCGGCCGGGAAATCGCGGGTCATGCGTACCGGTAGACGCCCCTCCGGTCGACATCGTCGCTCAGGCCGGACCGGGACTCGACCCGTTGATCGAGGAATCCTCCGGATCGTCGGGGGCCCGGCAGCAGTACTCCAGCCACAACGCGGCAACCGTCAGCAGCACCCCACCGATGAGGCCGACCACCGCGGCGGGCCGATCGTGCTCGGCCGCGGCGATGTCGTGCTGGGTCAGCAGGAACACCAGCACCCCGGCCCACAGACCGGTGGCGATGGCACCGAGGATCGCCGACGCCTTCGCCAGCGCGAGGACCCGGGCCGCGGTGAGCGGATGCAGTTGTCCGCGAGCACGTCCCACGTCGCGACCCTCCACCCGCGCGCGCACGATGAACCCCACCACCACCTCGATGACGGCGAGGATGTAGAGCACGATGCCGGTCAGCACCGGCAGCGGCGGCACGCTGGAGTAGTTGTAGCGGAACAGGATCCACGCGGTGACACCGACGATGAGGGCGACAACGACGAGGTCGAACGGCTTCGTCGGCCCCATCCGCTCTTTTTCGTCATCGCCGGGCGGCGGGGTGGGTGTGGTCATCGCGGCACCGCCCCGACACGACGCACACCCTCGCGGTCGGCGCCCGGCAGCCGGTCGACGAGATCGTCGACACGCTGCTCACCGCCATCGGTCCACAACGTCGCGTCGGGATCGATCTCGAGCCACGGCACGAGCACGAAGGCGCGCTGCGCGGCACGCGGATGCGGCAGGATCAGCGCCTCGTCGTCGCTGCGCACCACCCCCGCCGCATCACTGACGGTGATCACGTCGACGTCGAGTGTCCTTGGGCCCCAACGAACGTCACGAGTCCGATGTGCATGCTGCTCAAGCTCGGCACCATGGCGCAGCCAGTCGGCGGCACTCCGCTCCCCCTCGACGATGAGAGTGATGTTGAGGAAATCGGCCTGCTCGACACCACCCCACGGGGCGGTGGCGTACACGTCGGACACCGCCACCACATCGGCGCCGAACCCGTCGACCACCGACCGCAGATTCGCCATCGGATCACCGACGTTCGACCCGGCCGACAGGACCGCGCGGGTGTGGCTCATCGCTGCGACTTCCGGGAACGTCGGGTCACCACGGCGACGTCGTCGAAGGTCAGTGGGATCGGTGCGGACGGCTTGTGCACCACCACTTCCGCGGCGTGGATGCGTTCATCGCCCATGATGTCGTCGGCGATCTCGGCGCCGACGGTCTCGATCAGGTTCCGCGGGGTTCCGGCGACGACGTCGTGGGCACGTTGCGCCAACGCGCCGTAGTCGACGGTGTCGGCGAGATCGTCGGAAGCCGCGGCGATCCGCAACTCGAGCCACAGGGTGATGTCGATGATGAAGTCCTGGCCGTCGGACCGTTCATGGTCGAAGACGCCGTGATTTCCGCGCACCCGCAGTCCGCGCAACTCGATCCGGTCGGCCATCAGAGTCCTCCCTCGATACGCCCGGACCCGCCGTGTGCCCAGGCCGTCGCCACCGCCACGGCATCGCGACTGCTCGCCACGTCGTGCACCCGGACACCCCACGCACCGCCCGCGGCGGCCAGGGTACTGACCGCGGCGGTCGCGATGTCACGCCCGGCCGGCGGCCGATCGACGCCACCGCCGTCGGCGAGCAGGGCGCCGAGGAACCGTTTGCGGGACGCCCCGATGAGCACCGGGAACCCGAGTCCGACGAACGTCGGCAAGGCATGCAGCAGAGCCCAATTGTGGGTGGCGGTCTTGGCGAAGCCCAGACCGGGATCGAGGATGATGCGATCGGGATCGACGCCGGCGCTCACCGCGGCATCGACCTGCCCGAGCAGTTCACGACTCACCTCGGCCACCACGTCGTGATAGCCGCCGGTGTCGTCGACCCGATGGGTGAAGCGGCGTCCGGCGTCGGAATCCTCCCCGGCAGGACGCCAATGCATCAGAATCCACGGCAGACCCGAATCGGCCAGCACACGCGCCATGTCCGGATCGGCACGACCACCGGAGACGTCGTTGACGATCGCGGCGCCGGCCTCGATCGCGGCCGCCGCGACCGACGCACGCATGGTGTCGACGGACACGGTGACGCCGCCCTCGGCGAGTGCCGAGATCACCGGTGTGACCCGGGCGATCTCGATGCCGGGGTCGACGCGGATCGCGCCGGGGCGGGTCGATTCGCCGCCCACGTCGATGCAGTCGGCCCCGTCGTCGAGCAGGCGCCGCGCATGCGTGAGCGCGGCGTCGACATCGAGGTACCGGCCACCGTCGGAGAAGGAATCGGCGGTGACGTTGATGATGCCCATGATCTGCGTGCGGGCATCGGGATCGCCGGTCAACGTGTGATGAGGTCGAGCGCTTCGCCGCGTGAGACCGCGCTGGTCTTGAACAGGCCACGCACCGCCGACGTAGTGGTACGGGCACCGGGTTTGCGGATGCCGCGCATCGCCATGCACAGATGCTCGGCCTCGATCACCACGATCGCGCCCCGCGGTTTCAGCCGGGCCACCAACGCGTCGGCGATCTGACTGGTCAGTCGCTCCTGCACCTGCGGCCGCTTCGCGTAGAGGTCCACCAGCCGCGCCAACTTCGACAGGCCGGTCACCTCGCCGCTCTCACCCGGGATATAGCCGACGTGGGCGACCCCGTGGAACGACACCAGATGATGCTCACAGGTGGAGTACATCGGGATGTCCTTGACGAGCACCAACTCGTCGTGGTCCTCGTCGAAGGTCGTCGCGAGCACCGCCGACGGATCGGTGTACAACCCCGCGAACATCTCCCGATAGGCATTCGCCACACGAGTTGGCGTGCGCTGCAACCCTTCTCGGTCGGGATCCTCCCCGACCGCGATGAGCAGCTCGCGCACCGCCGCCTCCGCGCGCGCCTGATCGAAGTGACGTCCGGACATGACCGACGCCGGAGAATCCACGGAATCGTCACCGATCAGGGCAGCGACGTCCGGGTGGTGACCATTGCTGATCGTCATCGAGGTGACCCTTCAGGCGCCGTTGCCGTTCACACCATTGCCATGCTGACCGGTCCCATTCGGGCCGGGCCCATGCTGACCGTTCGCGCCGTTCGGGGCGGAGCCGCCGTTGACACCCGGCCCCTCCTCACGGGGCGGCCAGCCCGGCGCCGACCAGTCGCGCGGAGCGCCATAGTCGGGCCACGTGGCACCACCACCCGGCGGTGCGGCCGGCGGCGGCGGATAGCCACCCGGCTGCGACTGCTGCGGCGGGTAACCACCCTGCGGCGGATACGGATTCTGCTGCGGCGGATACGGATGCTGCTGCGCGGGCGGATACCCACCCGGAGCGGCCTGCGGCGGATACGCCGGTGCCGCACCCGCAGGCTGACCGAAACCGCCCGGCTGGCCACCGGCCGCACCGACCGGCTCCGGAACCTTCGCAGGCTCCGGCGGCGGCCACGGCTCACCGCGCTCGATGGCGAGCTCACCGGGAGTCTTCACCGGCGGCTTGTCACTCGGGGTGCGATCACCGAAATCGTTGAACGTCGTGATCCGCGGGCGCTTCTCGACCTGGCCGAAGATCTTCTCCAGATCCTTACGCGTCAACGTCTCCTTCTCGAGGAGTTCGCTGGCCAACACGTCAAGGGTGTCGCGATACTCCGACAGGATCGCCCACGCCTCGGTGTGCGCGGCCTCGATGAGACGACGCACCTCCTCGTCGATCTCATTCGCGACCTCGGCGGAGTAGTCGGTCTGATTGCCCATCGAACGACCCAGGAACGGATCGCCCTGCTCCTGGCCATACCGCACCGCACCCAGGCGGGCACTCATGCCGTACTCGGTGACCATCGCACGAGCGATCTTCGTCGCCTGATCGATATCCGACGACGCACCCGTCGTGGGCTCGTGGAAGACGAGTTCCTCGGCGGCACGACCACCCATCGCCATCACCAGCCGGGCGATCATCTCCGAGCGGGTCATCAGATCCTTGTCCTGCTCCGGCACCGCCAGGGCGTGACCACCGGTCCGACCACGCGCCAGGATCGTGACCTTGTAGATCGGATCGAGATCGGGCATCGCCCACGCGGCCAGGGTGTGACCACCCTCGTGGTAGGCGACGACCTTCTTCTCGTGCTCACTGATGATGCGGCTCTTACGACGCGGCCCACCGATCACCCGGTCGACGGCCTCCTCGAGCATCTCCGCGGTGATCGTCTGCTTGTTCTCACGCGCGGCCAGCAACGCGGCCTCGTTCACGACATTCGCCAGATCCGCACCCGACATACCCGGGGTGCGCTTGGCCAGACCGTCGAGATCGGCGTCGGCGTCGATCGGCTTGCCCTTGGCATGCACACGCAGAATCGCGCGACGACCCGCCATATCCGGATTGCCGACCGGGATCTGCCGGTCGAAACGGCCCGGACGCAACAACGCCGGATCCAGGATGTCGGGTCGGTTGGTGGCCGCGATCAGGATGATGCCCTGACGGTCACCGAAACCGTCCATCTCGACGAGCAGCTGGTTGAGGGTCTGCTCCCGCTCATCATGACCACCACCGAGTCCCGCACCACGCTGGCGACCCACGGCGTCGATCTCGTCGACGAAGATGATGCACGGGCTGTTGTTCTTCGCCTGCTCGAACAGATCACGCACACGCGAGGCACCGACACCGACGAACATCTCGACGAAATCCGAACCGGAGATCGTGAAGAACGGCACCCCGGCCTCACCGGCCACGGCCCGCGCCAGCAACGTCTTACCGGTACCGGGCGGGCCGTACAGCAACACACCCTTGGGGATCTTCGCGCCCAACGCCTGGTAGCGCGCCGGATTCTGCAGGAAATCCTTGATCTCGTACAGCTCCTCGACGGCCTCGTCGGCACCCGCCACATCGGCGAACGTGGTCTTCGGCATGTCCTTGGTGATCTGCTTGGCGCGCGACTTGCCGAAGCCCATCACGCCACCACGACCACCGCCCTGCATGCGGCTCATCACGAAGAAGAACAAACCGAACAACAAGACCATCGGCAGGATGAACAGCATGATCTGCCAGAACACCGACTGCTCGTTGACATTCGTCTGATACGGAGCGCCGGTGGCCTTGACGTCGTTGAAGATCTCTTCACTCGCCGCCGCCGGATACTTCGTGCTGATCTTGGTCAGCTCATCGTCACCGACCTTGACCGGCGTATCGGTCTCGATGCGGAGCTGCTGCTCACGATCATCGATCTGAATCGACTTGGTGTTCTTGACGTTGAGCTGCGTCAACGCGACCGAGGTGTCCACGGCCGTGTACTCGCGATCATTGTCACGCCACACGCTCCAGCCCCAGAAGGCGAGCACGATGACCGCCACGATGGCGAGGTTACGAAAGACTGTCTTGCGGTTCATGCGAATTGGTGGAGGGCCGGCGGGCCGGTGGAGACGGCGCCGTTCCCAATCGTCCTTCCCATCGATTCGAGAGCGCGGCGAACAGACCAGCAACCGCGCTCGTTGTGATAAGGCTACCGGTCAACGATCACGCAGGTGAAACCGTTCCCTGCTTTTGGCGATCGCTCCGCGATCGCGCGTGTGTGCGCCCACCTGCACCGCTCTTCGTCGTCAGCGACGCCGCTCGCTTCGCTCGCTGGTCGCCTCCTCCTGCATCGCGGCGCGGCGCACACACGGGTCGGTGAGCAGGAAGCATGGGCCATCCCAGCGTCTGGCCCCCCGCCGGTCGAGGTGCGAGGAGCCCCCCGGGCGACGAGCCTCGAGACCACCCGCACCGACGCTGCAACCCCACCCCGCCCCCGCCGCACCCGCTGGCCCACCCCCGCCGGTCGATGTCGGTCGATGTGCGAGGAGCCCCCCGGGCCTTGCGTTGAGCTCCGTCGAAACGACGAGCCTCGAGACCACCCGCACCGACGCTGCAACCCCACCCCACACCCCGCCGTAGGGTCATCGTCGTGAATCCCGACGAGCGCTACACCGCATCGGCCATCGTCATCTCCCATAAGGCGTTCGACAGGGATGATCCGATCCGCATCATCGGTTCGCTGATCGACGTCACTTATCGATTGTCGGCCGCATTCATCGGGTCCGACCAGGTCAATCCAGCCATCGCGAAACACATTGCCGTCGACTACTACGTCGGTCAGGTCCGCAACGGTGGACACGCGCAATTCCTGAGCAACGCCGCCGAACTCGACGACGACGTCATTGCCGATGCCCACGCGGGTCTCGTCGCCATCGGTCACACTGCCGCACTCGAAATCTGGGGCGACCTGATGACCGCGGACACGATCTCGTCACTGAAGTCACTCGACGACCGGCTCTACGCCATCGCCGACGACCTCGAGCGCGCCAACGTCGACCTCCTGTGCAACCGTCCCGAACTCCTCGTCCTCGACGATGCCGAGATCGACGACTACATCGCGGCCCGCAAACGGGCCACGGGTTACGACGCCAGGTCGGCGGCGATGAAGCGTGAGAATCCGTCGCCGGAGGCCGCCGCGATGTCACGATGCCGCGAGGTCGGAGTCGAATTCCAGGGAATCGAGAGCGAGCGCCCCATCACGATCGCGGGCGAATCGGGTGTCGAGTGCTTCTATCGCGTCGGCGGACGCCCCGACATCGGCGGCAGTCGCCGACTCGTCTGGTTCGAGAACGGTCGCGTCGAGCACAACTGAGTTCGGGGCAGTCTCGCTGAGGTGAGGTTCCAGCGTCGGTGCGGGCGGTCTCGAGGCTCGTCGCCCGCGGGGCTCCTCGCACCTCGACCGGCGGGAGCAAGGTTTGGGTGGTCTCGAGGCTCATCGTTTCGACGGAGCTCAACGCAAGGCCCGCGGGGCTCCTCGCACCTCGACCGGCGGGAGCAAGGTGTGGGTGGTCTCGAGGCTCGTCGTTTCGACGGAGCTCAACGCAAGGCCCTGGGGGCTACTCGCACCTCGACCAGCCGGAGTGAGGGTGCGGTCAGTGCTCGTACACGCTCGAGCGCAGCCGGCCGATGAACGGCAGGTCGCGGTACCGCTCGGCGTAATCGAGGCCGTAACCGACGACGAACTCGTTGGGGATGTCGAAGCCGACGTCGGCCACCGACACCGGTGAGCGCACCGCCTCCGGCTTCCGCAGCAGCGTGCACACCTCCAGCGACCGCGGGTTGCGCGTCGCGAGGTTCTTCATCAGCCACGACAACGTCAGGCCCGAGTCGATGATGTCCTCGACGATGAGGACGTCACGGCCCTCGATGTCGCGGTCGAGGTCCTTGAGGATGCGCACCACACCCGACGACGACGTCGACGACCCGTAGCTCGACACCGCCATGAACTCCATCTGCGATGGGATGGGTAGCGCGCGGGCGAAGTCGGTCATGAACATGATCGCGCCCTTGAGGACTCCGACGAGCACGAGATCCTGGTCGAGCTCGCGATACCGCGCGGCCACCGACTCGGCCAGCTCGGCGGTGCGCACCTTGATCTGCTCCTCGGTGATCAGCACCGCTTCGATGTCGTCGCCGTAGTGATGTTGGGTCTCGTTCGCCACGGACTCAAGCTTGACACGTCCGCGAGGCGGCGCAGCACGCACGGGCAGAATTCGCCCGCCGTCGACATCGACCATCGGCCCGTGATCGACCGACCTGCCGGCATGAGTGCGCGTCGTCGTACACCGCTTTGTCGGCACCGGCGTCACGGTGCGATCACAACACGCCACATCAGTCACGGCAGCGTTTATTCGTTAATTCTCACGGTCGTAGATCAAATATCCACAGGAAATTCCGGGTCATTCCCAACATTCCGCCCCGAGCCACCGCACCATTTGATTGCCGAAAAAAATGAATAACGGGACCACAAAACAGAGCCCGGTCGACCACCGCCGGGCGGATTCGACTCCGGGGCACCGGACCCGACACCATCGAAATGACCCACCATGTCGACCACCGCACCACCTCGACCTTCCGCCGCGTCTTACCGACAAGCCCGACCGTTCGGGATCCGACTGCGTCACCTCACCATTGCCGTGCCGTATTGCCTTGCACTGCTATCTTTTTCGGTGATCGCTCCGGCCTGTGCCGCCCCACCGAGAATCGTCGGCCACACCGTGTCGTTCGACGACACCTCGGTGTCACTCACCCTGACCGACGGGACGTTCCGGCACCGCGGCACCTCCCTGTCGATCGACGCCGACGCGACGCCGACGTCGACGTCGAGGTGTTCCGGATGCCGCTGGTTTATCGTCTCGACGATCGCCGATTCCCGATCGGCGCGCATGTCACCGATACCGCTGCAACCCTCATGCCCACAAATGATCTTGCGCATTCCGTCGCCGTCGATCCGAAGCAGGTGGCACCATTTCGGGCCGCCGCATGCAATCGGCTCCCGGCCGGTCCGACTGCCAACTAGGAACGTGACGATGCGGCACTGGCACGGTTCAACCAGACGGTCAGTGCCCGGCATGACGATCTCGACTCTCGTCGGGACCGTCATCGGCGCCGTTGGTGGGCGGAATCGCAGGAGGACTGCTCGCCGGGTCGACCGTCTGCATCCTCGGCGGCGGTGGCAGCCTGGTGGTCGCCGACTTCCGGTACATCGAGACGATCAACTCGCCGTTCCGTCGCACCTCAGCGACGTGGACTCTCCTGCACGACGATGGCGTCACCGCACCTGGCCGCGCTGCGTCGTACATCCGCATCCCCACCGATGGCGACGCCGCCCTGCCCATGCCAGTCGGTGATCAGCGCATCGATTCCGACGATCACCGGGGACGTCGGCTCGGTGGCACCGGCGTCGTGCAGCCACAACCGGATCACCCGCCGACGAATCGCCGGCACGGTCGCGGCCAGTGGCGCGATCAGTAGTTCCGGCGCCGGATCGGCGGCGCGGGCGGCCTCGCGGTACAGCGTGTCCGCAAAACCGTCGAGCGCATCGTTGTCCTCGCGCAGGGAACCGGCGGTGCGTGACAGCGCCTCCACCGCACCCCCGTGCAGCACGTCCTCGAGTAGCGGGATGACCTCGGACCGTAGACGCACGCGGGTGAACCTCGGGTCCCGGTTGTGCGGGTCGGAGTGCGGCGCCAATCCCCTTTCGGCGCAGGCCGCCAGGGTCTGGGCGCGGCGGATTCCGAGAAGGGGGCGGGCCCACGGCGCCGACCACGGGCGCATCCCGGCGATCGACCGGGCACCCGATCCGCGGGCCAGACCCAGCAGCACGGTCTCGGCCTGGTCATCCATGGTGTGTCCCAACAGGACGGGCAGCCCCTCCCGGGCATGCTCGAGCGCGTCGTAGCGGGCCGTACGGGCCGCGGCCTCCATCCCGCCGTCGTGCCCGACGCTGACCTCGATGACGTCGGCGCGGGCACCAAGCGCCGTCGCGGCGCGCGCGGCGGAGTCGGCGACGTGGGCCGATCCGCGTTGCAACCGATGGTCGACGATGAGCGCCCGCACGGCCAGGCCGCTGTCGAGGGCGGCGGCGGTCAGGGCGAGAGAGTCGGGGCCGCCGGACAATCCGACGCACACCTCGCGGGCACCGTCGAGGTGTGCGGCCGCGAAGTCCGCGACCGCACGTCTCAGAGCACCCGCGTGATCCACTTCGACGGCTCGTCGATCTCGTCTGGAAGCGGCATGGTCTCCGGCGAGGTCCAGATGGTGTTGAACCGCTCCATGCCGACCGTCGTCACCACCTCGTCGACGAAGGCCTTGCCCCGAATATATTGGGCCAGTTTGGCATCCATTCCGATGAGTGCACGGATGATGCGCTGCACCGGATTTCGCGGTCCGGTGCGGCGTTTGTCGAAGGCCGCCCGGATGGAGGCGACGGTGGGCACCTGTGCGGGCCCGACCGCATCCATCACATGGTCGGCGTGACCTTCGAGCAGGGTGCCGAGCATCAGCATCCGGTTGAACGCGTCGTACTGTTCGGGCGTCTGCAGCAGCTGCATCGCTCCGATGATCCCCTTCTCCCTGGGCTTTCCGCCCTTGAGTGCACCGGTGATCCGCGCGGCGACGTCGGCCACCGATTCCCCGGCATCGGAGGTCAGCACCTCGATGTTGTCCGACATATATTGGCGCAGCCAGGGGTTCGCGGAGAACTGGACCCGGTGGGTGACCTCGTGCAGACACACCCACAACCGGAAGTCGCTGGGGGACACCTTCAGTGACCGTTCCACCCCGACGATGTTGGGCAGCACCAGCATCAGCACGCCCGGATCGTCGGCGCCGGCCGGTCCCGGCGAGAACGGATCGTACTGGCCGAGGATCGCGGTGGACAGAAACGCGAGCAACCCCGATGCCTGCAGTCCGCCGATGCGGCCGGAAATGCCCGGCGACTCGTCGAGGGTCTCACCGTCGCCGGAGAGCATCGACCGCATCGACAGGGCCGCGGCGTCGATCCACTCGTCACGTTCGAGGACCCGCGCGGCCGGCACGGCCAGACCGTCGGCGAGTCCGGTGACCTCACGGACCGGACCCTCGGCGCGCGTGGCGGCGTCGGCGAGTTCGGCCCGCGCCGCGTCGCGTGTGTAGGTCGTCATCTTCGGTCCGGGTCGGGACAGTTTCTTGCCCACCCCCGCGGCCAGACCCCAGTCGATCTTGGCGCCGACCGGATCGAGCAACCCACTGCGGGCCGCGACCTCGTTCTCACTGCTCTGGCTCACCGACATCCGCACTCCCTCAAGTCGCCGGGGATGGCATCGAGTGCGGGCCGCGCATCGACCGGGGATGTTCCCCCCGACATCAACGCGAACGACAGCACCCGCCCATCGACGGTTTGAACTATCCCGGTCAACGAACTGACCCCGGTCAGTGTTCCGGTCTTGGCGCGCACCCATCCGGCGCCCGGATTGGTGCGCGGGTCGAAGCGGTCGGCCAGGGTTCCGGTCCCGGCGGCCACCGGCAGCCCGTCGAGCATCGGTCGCATCTTGATGTCCCGGTCCCGGGTGGTGCTCGACGCGTCGCCGTCCGACGCCGACGCGCCGGCCTCGGTGTCGCCGCTGGCCGCCGACATCACCTCGTCGAGCAGCGACGCGGGCACCTTGTTGCCGTAGGACAAGCCCGACGAATCGGTCAACGTCGCCCCGGAAACATCGAAACCGTTCTGCGACAAGGTCTTCAGCACGGCCTGCGCACCACCGGCCAGTGTCGCCGGCCCGCCCTGGGAGGTGGAGAGTTCGATGGACAATGCCTCGGCGAGTACGTTGTCGGAGAACCGGAGCATGTCGTTGACGCGGGTGACCAGCGGCGCCGACTGCACCGTCGCGATGGTCTGGGCACCGGCGGGTGCGCTCGCCTCGGTCACGTCGGTGGAGACGCCGAGCGCACTCGCCAGCGCCTTCCCGGCGGCGATGCCGGGTTGCTCCTCGCGCGGCGAATACTCGTCGAGCGGCTTGATCCGCGCGCCGTCGACCATCAGTGATTCCATCGGCGCGATGTCACCGCCGGCGATGTCGTCCCGAGACCAGGTGCGGTCCATGGTCGGGCCGGAATACGCGGACAGGTCCACCGCCACCGAGGTGACGTCGACGCCCGATTTGACGATCTGGTTGGCGAGGTCGGAGATCCGCGCCGGGTTGGTGTAGAAGGTGTCGGTACCGGGGGCCTGCGCGGTCAGCGTCGGATCGCCGGCGCCGCGCAGGATCACCTGTCCGTCGGGTCCGGCGAGCACGGTCGTGGTGACCCGTTGATCGTGCGGCAGGGCCAGCAGAGCGGCGGCCGCGGTGAGGACCTTCGCGTTCGAGGCCGGCGTCCGGGGCGTACTGGCACCTTCCGACCACAGCACGGCGCCGGTCAGCGAATCACTGATCTGCCCGGTCAACGTGCCCAGTTGAGGCGCCTTGACGGAGTCGGCGATCGCGGCGGTGACCCCCGCCGAGGTGGGTTCGGGCGCGGTGGCGGCGACCGGGTCGATCTGCGGGTCGGCCGCGATCGCCGCAGGTCGCGCCGGGATGCCGGCGGGCAGCGGATCGGGCTTGGTCAGCTGCAGGTAGGTGAATCCGGCGCCGACCGCAATCACCGCCACCAGCATGACCGAGAGCAGCGATCGAACGATCCAGCGGCGTCGTCGCGGTCCGCTCACGTCCGCCGCTGGAGTACTGTGCACCGCATGACCTCCGGGTCTCGACATTCTCTTGGTGGCGTCCTAACAGTATCGTTGAGGCGATTCGCGTAGCCGACTCCGCAGTTGGGGCGGCCGCCATCACCCCAACGACAGTGCCACGATCAAGGAGGACGCGTGGAATTCGATGTGACCATCGAGATCCCGAAGGGTAGCCGCAACAAGTACGAGGTCGATCACGAGACCGGCAAGATCTATCTCGATCGCTACCTGTACACGGCGTTCGGCTATCCCGCCGACTACGGCTACATCGACAACACGCTGGGCGACGACGGCGATCCGCTCGACGCGCTCGTGCTGCTCCCGGAGTCGGTGTACCCGGGCGTCATCGTCAAGGCCCGCGTCGTCGGCATGTACACCATGACCGACGAGGCCGGCGGCGACGACAAGCTCCTGTGCGTCCCGGCCAACGACATCCGCTGGAACCACATCCAGGACATCGGTGACGTCTCCGAGTACGAGACCAGCGCCATCTCGCACTTCTTCGAGCACTACAAGGATCTCGAGCCGGGCAAGGAGGTCACGCCGGGCGGATGGGTCGGCAAGGCCGAGGCCGAGAAGGTCGCCGAAGCGGCGATCGCACGCCTGGCCGAGCATCCCGGCGAGGCCAACGAGCCCTCACGCGGCTGACGCCATGTCGCTGACAGCGCTCTTTCTGACGTTGACAGCGCTCTGATTCTCGTTGACAGCGCTCTACATGACGCCGAGCGCGCCCGCGATCTGATCCGCGGGCGCGCTCGGCTGTTGTCTGGGCGCTGTCAGTGTGGTGGCGAGCGCTGTCAGTGTGGTGACGAGCGCTGTCAACGTTCAGGAGAGCGCTGTCCGTTGTATGCCAATCTGGGTGTGAGTCACTTCCGAGGAGGAGGTTCACAACATGAGTATTAGTGCTGGTTACACGATCGCTGAGATCACAGCCTATGTCCGGGAGTATC
>NZ_JBDZDI010000034.1:0-28356 GCF_040044975.1 Gordonia oleivorans | reverse complement strand
CGGTGCGCATGGAGAGTCCGGCGCGTAGGGACAGCCAGTGGGCGAGGGAGAGGATGCCGTCGCCGACCCAGGTGTGGCGGTCTTCGAATTCGGCGAGGAGTTCGAGGAATCGTGCGGTGAGGGCGGCGATTTGGCCGGCGTGGCCGAGGAGGCGTTCTTCGATTTGGACGGAGCTCAGTTCGGCGGGTGGGGTGGTGTCGAACAGGTCGGTGGAGTCGCAGCGGGGTGTGGTTGACGGTGCGGTGGTGGGGGTTGGGGTAGGCATGGTGGACCTCCGGGATCGGTGGTGTGTTCGATGACTCAGGGTATCGATGACCACCGACAGAATCGGCTCCCGAGCGTTCCGCGGAACGCTCGGGAGCCGATTCTGATCATCGCTATGTCGACGCCGACAGACCGGTGTAGGCGCCGGCATCGATGTCCTCGATCAGGGTCGGACCCACCGGCGTCCATCCCAGGATCTCCTGGGTCAGCGTGCTCGACGCCGGGAGATCGGCGCCGAACATGGTCCCGATGAATCCGGCGCGCTCGGTCATCTGCTCGGCCGTGACCGATGCGGTCGGGACTCCCAGACTGCGGCCGATGGCGTCGGCGATGGTGCGGGTCGCGATGCCCTGCTCGCCGACGGCCTGGCACACCGTTCCGGCGGGCGCCTTCTCCAATGCCAGCCCGATCATGCGGGCGACGTCGCTGCGGTGGACTGCGGGCCAACGGTTCTCGCCGTCACCCACGTACGCCGAGACGCCGTGTTTCGCCGCGACCGCGGTGAGGTGGGCGATGAAACCGTGGTCGCCGACGCCGTGAACCGTCGGGGCGAAGCGGGTCGCCACTGCGCCGACACCTTGATTGACGGCGTCGAGAGTCTGCGTTTCGAGCTCGATTCGCGGATTGGCCGAGGTGTGATCGCGTTCGGTGGCCACGGTGCCGTCGCCCAGGCTCGGAATTCCGGAGGCGAACAGAAGTGGCCGACCACTGCCCTCGAGGGCCTCGACGAATGTCGAGAGGACGCTCAGCTCAACCCGCAGCGACACTGCGAATCGGGTGAAGTCGTGGATGAAGGCGAGATGGACGACGCCGTCGGCGTCCGCGGCCGCAACTTCGAGGATGTCGAGATCGCCGAGGTCACCGCGCACCACCTGCGCGCCGGCCTCGGTCAGCCGTTGCGCACCGGCGTCGGAGCGTGACAACCCGACGACCTCGTGGCCGGCCGAAATCAGTTCGGGAACCACCGCGGAGCCGATCCATCCGGTCGCTCCGGTGACGAATACACGCATGCGCGTGCCTCCTTGTTTGAGTCAGGATGTGCGATGTCAGTCGCTGACATCACTGTAGCGCCGATGTCAGGATCTGTCATCAACTAGGATGTCCGGATGGGCCGATGGGAACCGGATGCGCGTGGTCGCATGGTGACGGCGGCCCTCGACCTCTTTGCCGAGCGGGGTTTCGATGCGACGACCGCCGGCGACATCGCCGCTCGTGCGGGGGTCACCGAACGCACCTTCTTCCGACACTTCTCCGACAAGCGTGAGGTGCTGTTCGACGGGTCGTCGACGATGCAGGACCTGGTGATCGCGTCGGTCGACGGCGCGGCCCCCGGTGTTCAACCGATCGACGTCGTCGTGTCGGCGTTCGCCTCAACCGCCGAATTCTTCGATGGCCGTGCCGAATTCGCCATCCGGCGGTCGGCGGTGATCGCCGCGAGTGGGAGTTTGCGTGAGCGGGAACTCCGCAAGCTCGACGACCTCGCCGCTGCAATTGCCGAGCATTTGGTCGCACGAGGGATCGACGGTGCTGCTGCATCGCTGATCGCTGAAATCGGCGTCGGCATCTTCACAGTTGCTTTCGCCCAATGGGTTTCCGACGGGGCGACGCGGTCTCTCGGTGCGTACGTCACCGCGGGGCTATCCGAACTCAAAGCCCAGATGGCGTGCGCCGACGGGCATCTGGCGACCTGATCAGCCGACGAGCCACGGATTGAACGCACACACCAGCGGGCTGCGCGGATCGAAGGCGTTGAGCACGATCGACACCGCGCGAGGCGAATAGGCCAGCGCGACATGGTCGGAGATGTCCTGCTCACAACCGTTCTGCAGCAGAATGTTTCGGGTGTTACGGGTGCCGTGAGGGAAGAATGTCGAGTCGTACGGCGTGGTGACCTCGTCGTAGCGGCTGCCGACGATCGTGTAGCGCACGTCGCCGATGGCGTACTCGCCGTCCTTGTTGAGGTTCTCGAGAAAGGTCGAGCCGACGATTTGCTGGACTCCGCCGATGCCGATCAGGAGTGCCGCAGGGCCGAGAACGTCGAGACCGAGGTCGTTGATGGCGCGGGCGAGGTAGCCGAAGCCCAGCACCGTGGTGCCGTTGTTGGTCGCACCGAGGGTCACCAGGTTGGCGACCTTGTCCTTGCCTCCGTCATACCGGATGTATTGGCGCGCAGAGACTCCGCCCTGGGAATGGCCGACCATGTTGACCTTGGCGGCGCCGGTACTGGCGAGCACCTTGTCCACGAACGCGGCGATCTGAGGTCCGGACTTCGTGATGTCTCCGGTGGCGTTGGCGTCGGGCAGGATGGTGCCGACGCCACCACCGTTCTGAACGGGGGTGATCCCGTAATTCACTGCGTAGATACAGTATCCGGCGTCCTTGAGTGCGGGAGAGAGCATCGCCCAGTTGTTGTAGGAACTCTCCCAGGTCCCGTGGATGAGAACGACCGGGTTCTGTCCCGCCTTGGGCTTACATGACCAGTCGTTGGCGCCGGGCGGCGCGACGTTGGGGTGCAGCAGGCCGTACGCGAAGGCGGGAAGCATGGCGTCCTGCCTGGGTCCGTTGCCGGTGGGGATGCGAGAGTAACTGTCGCCGTTGATCAGAAACCTCTCGCCGACCACCGGCGTCGGTGCGCCGGCGGCGACGACCGCGTCGGCGATGGCCTGTTGCTGGTCGGTTGCCCCTGCGGCGCCCGGCGCCATGGCGACGCCGATGGCTGCCACGGCGACGGTGGCCCCGGCGACGAGCCGGCGAACCCGGTGTCGATAGGACCTCCTGGCACGGACGATGGTCATGATGAATCCTTCCCCCGAGTGAGACTCCGTGTGGTGTGCGACGAAGCAGCGGCGCGGTGTGACCGGACTCACGCCTGCCAAGTGCGGACGTTACCGCATCCACGTCGGGTCGCCGTCCGTTTTTGCGTCACTATGATGACCGTCATAGGATGTCGGGCAACCGCCACAGAGAGGGAAGTGCCGATGGCGACGCTGGCCGAGGTTCTCGATTCGTTCGATCCGAACGCGCAGTTCGCCATCCCGGAGGGATGGACCCAGGGACGCACGGCCTACGGAGGTCTGACCGCGGCGCTGGCCGTCGCGGCGGCGCAGCAGACCGACGGGGGTGCCCTGCCGCCGCTGCGTGCGGCGCAGTTCGCGTTCACCGCCCCGGCGACCGAGAAGCTGTCCGTGCAGGCCCGGCGGCTGCGGGAGGGTCGGTCGGTGACGAGTGTCGCGGTGGAATCGCTCAGCGGGAATACGGTTGCGGCGCAATCGACCCTGATCTTCTCGGCCGGCCGGGAGAGTTCGGTGCGGCACACCATGATCACGCGACCGGATGTTCCGGCACCGGAGGACAGTCTGAGTCTGGACGCTCCGTCGACGCTGCAACCGTCCTTCGCCGCCAACTTCGAACGCCGGATGGCCGCCGGCTCCATCCCGGTCACCAATGCCGAAGTCCCCGAGCTGATCTGGTGGGTACGTCACCGTGACGCCCGCGGTGTGGACCCGTCGGTGGCTCTGATCGCCCTCGGCGACAGTCTCCCGCCCGCGGCGATGACCGCCTTCTCGGACTGGGCGCCGGTCAGCACGGTGATGTGGTCGGTCGACGTGTGCGCCAACACCATTGACGACGCCACCGGATGGTTCCTGCTGCGATCATCGAGTGCGGTTGCCGAAGCCGGATACTCGTATCAGACGATGGAGGCGTGGGACGCCGACGGCCGGTTGGTCATGACCGGTACCCAGACCGTCGCGATATTCGCCTGAACTGCCGGCTCAGCGAGTGGACACCCAATCGTCGATGAGGTCGGGCAACGTGTCGATGCCTGCGGTCAGTGCCTTCTGAAAGGCGCGGGTGACCACGGGGTCGGCCATCTTGCCGAAGAGTCCGCCGAGCCCGCTTTCGCTCTCGATTCGGTACGTGTAATGCGTGCCGTCGGCGGTCTCTGAGAGTTCGGTCCATGTGGTGAACGCGAACTGTGCTCGGGTGGAACGAAACTCGGTGGCCTTGTTGACATCGACCCGCGTGAATTCGCCACGCCAGTCGAATGTTCGACCCAACAGTTTGTTCTTACCTTCCCACTCGGAGCCGACCACCGGCGCGCCGTCGGTCAATGCTCGGATCTCGACGACGTTCGGGGAGAACGCCGCAAACCGATCGGGGTCCGTGCAGTACTCCCATACGACTGCGGGTGGGTGCGGGATATCGACGGATGCGCTTGCTTCAGGCATGGTGGAATCCTTGTGTGGCATGCTGCCTGCGGGTGATGGCGGCCGCGGGCATCGCAGATGATGCGGCCGAACTCTGCTGTGACGATGCGCACACTCAGTGTAGGCGGCGAACCGTCCGATCTGAAGGATGATTAGGTCGCCTACGCAGCAAGGCCGGTCAGTCGCACGTCCCGCTGGGCAGCTTCGACAGGTTCTTGTTCAACCATGCGGCGACCTTGTCGAGGACGGCGGTGCCCGCCTCGAAGGTCTCCCCGGGCGTGTAGGTGCCCATGGTGACGGCGGTCTGCCGGCCATCGGAATGGGTGATCAGCCCGAGTTGGCGAACCTCATACCCGCCCTCGTCGCCGGGGCCCCAACCGCCTTTCACCGCAGTGGATTTGGGTGCCGGCATCACCTCAACACCCCACTGCTGGTTGCCGGCGACCTGACCCATCAGCGACACGACGAAATCGTCGCCGGACTCACAGGGCAGGTGCGAGGCGAAGGTGGCCGCAGACGCCAGCGGCCACACGGTGAGGCCGAAGGTTTCGTCGGGTTCGGTGATGCGCACGAGTTGTGTTGTCTCGTCACCGAGATCGCGGAAGACCTTGGTCAGTGCCACGCGCGCCTGATCGGGGGTTCCGAGCGACCGGCGCAGCGTCAGGGCTCCCTCGTTGTCGGAGTTGATGATCGTCGTCCGCACGGTGGCGCGTGTGCTCGCGCTGTTCGACTTGCGCAGTGCGGCGATCGACAGCGGTACCTTGATCGTCGACCACGCGACGCGCGGGGTCTGGTCACCGAAGGTGATGACCGGTCCACCACCGACCGGGGCAAGTGCCACACCGACATTCGACGGGATGTCGAGGCGATCGAAACTCGCCCGTAGGTTTGCGGGAGCCGATGCCGAAATCGGTTGCTGGGCCGTGGTTGCCGAGGATGCCGGCGACAGGGCCGAGGATTCCGCGACCGCCGTCGGCGAGGTTGGATTCTCGGCGTCATCCGAACACCCCGTCAGCGTCGCAACGGCGATGGACGTGACGAGCGAGGCGATGACGGCGCGGCGGAAGACCGGTGGTCGCGCGGAACAGGGCACTCGGGTTCCCGTCAGTAGACGTAGACGACGGCCTGATTGCCGCCGCGGCACGCGATGATTCCGGCGTAGGGATCACACGACATCACGTAGTACTTGCGTTGTTGCGGTGCCCATCCGTTGACCACCCGAGACTGTCCCAGGGGACCGCCGGCGACATAGGCGTCACGCACGTTGATCGCGAACTCACATCCGGTCCACTGGGGATAGCCGGTGCCGACGCCGGTGGCGCCCGGACACGGCTGATTGTCCGGGGGTGGCGCGGCCGGAACGTAGCTCGGGGTGGTGGGAGCCACGGTCGTCGGAGCTGCCGCCGTCGGCTGGGTCGCCGCGGTGGTGTCGGTGGTGACGGCCGCCGAGGACACGTCGTCGTCGTTGCCGCCGAGTTGATCGACGACCAGCCAGCCACCGACACCGGCGAGTGCGCCGACCAGCAGGACGACCACTGACGCCAAGATCATGTTGGTCCGCCGCGATCCGCCCGAACTCGGCGCGGGAGCCGGCGGGTAGCCGGGATATCCGTAGGGAACCGGCCCGGACACGTTGGGCCCGACCGGCTGCGGCCCGGACGGGTGCGGTCCCGACGGGTGCGGCCCGGACGGGTGCGGTCCCGACGGGTGCGGCCCGGACGGATACGGCACTCCGACCTGGGGGCCGGAAACATTCGCGGTCCCTTGCGGGCCGGGATGCTGCTGCATGTATCCCGCGCCGGCGACGATCGTCCGGTCCGCGGTCGGCGTCTGCGGATTCGAGATGACGGTCGGGGAATCCGGGGGCGGTGGGGGTGGCGGCGGAGCGATTGGGGACGGAGCGCTCGGGGACGGTGCGGCGAGCGTCGCCGGGGCACCGCCGGGTGACTTCGTCAATGATGTCGGCGCGGCGGCCGCCACGGGTGGCGCCTCGCCGGCCAGCGCCTTGCGCGCGGCCGCGGCCAACTCCAGGGCCGACGGGCACCGCCCGGCGGGATCTCGATGCAGACCCCACGCCACCACGGCGTCCATCTCGGGTGTCACATCCGGATTCACCGCACTGGCCGAGGGCGTCTCGTCGAACAGGATGCCGCGCATCACCGTCGAGATCGACTCACCCGGGTAGGGCTGACGTCCGGTGAGCATCTCGAAGAGCACCACGGTCAGCGAGTACACGTCCGAGGCGGCCGTCACCGGCGTGGCCTCGAACTGCTCGGGCGACATGTAGGCGACCGAGCCGACGGCGGTGCCGGTCTTGGTGAGATGGGTGTCGTTGTCGGCGTGCGCGACTCCGAAATCGACGAGGTAGGCGAAGTTGGCGCCGGTCACGAGGATGTTCTCGGGTTTGACGTCGCGGTGCACCAGCCCCGCGGCGTGGGCGGCGTCGAGGGCCGCGGCGACCTGTTCGATGAGGCCGACCGCGTCGGCGGGTGGCAGCGTTCCCCGCTCCCGCAGGATCGCCCGCAGGTCGCGACCGTTCACCAGACGCATGTCGAGGAACAGAGTCGAATCGATCTCGCCGAAGTCGTGAATGGGGATGACGTGCGGTTCGTCGAGGCGCGCGAGGGTCTGGCATTCCCGTCGGAATCGTTCCTGGAACGACGGGTCCTGCGCGTACTGCATCGTCAGCAGTTTCAAGGCGACGTCGCGTTGCCGGGTGGTGTCGTAGGCGCGGTAGACCTCGCCCATCCCACCACGGCCCAGCAGGGAATCGAGCCGGTAGGGACCAAAGGTCTCACCCACGCGATCGTTTGTGCTCTCGGACATCACTCACCCCTCCTGTGCGGCACATGACATCGTAGGTCGAAGCGTGGTCGCGGGTTCACTCGAACCCTCGAGATTCATCGGATCGGTCGACCGGACTCTCGGGCCGGGATGTCTCAGCGGCCCAGGAATCCGCCGAGCATGCCGCCGACACCGGCCTGTCCGCCCTCGCCGGTGCCGCCGATCATGCCGCCCGGTGGCAGCTCCGACGGCTGCACCACCACGAAGCCCTGACCGCTGAAGGCCAGCGTGAGTCGTTCACCGGTGCTGCGACCCATGAGCGTGCCGAGGTTGAAGGAGTCGTTGGTCTTGATCGACGTCTGCAGACTCGACGACCAGGCGACGGCGGCGTTCGGGTCGGCGTAGGTGGCGGCGTCGACGTTGAGCACCACCGGTGTGCCGTCGGTGGTGATGGCGATGCGGCCGCGACCGGTGAAGACGCAGTTGTACATGCCGGCGTTGCCCAACGCGCCCGCGCCCTGCACCCGGGCGATGTCGTAGGTCAGGGTCGAGTCGAAGGCGAGGACGTTCGCGCCATTGATGGTGAGGCCGTCGGTGCCGTCGAGATCGATGAGATGGATGTCGGAGGCGGCATTGGCGAGGAACAGATCACCACGGCCGCTGACCTTCATCAGGGGCACGCCCTCACCGGAGAGGGCTTGGCGCATCATGCGGCCGAAGCCGCCGGAGCCGAGGGCCTCGAACTTCAGGTCGCCCTGATAGGCGACCATCGACCCGGCCCGGGCCATCACCTCACCGGACAGGCCGATGCGGCACATCTTGCTGCCCTGCTTCTGGATGCCCTGCCCGGAGACCTCGGCGTGGTTGGGGTTGAACAGATCGCTGTGCATGGCGGCTCCCTGCGGTTGCGGCTGGGGTCGGGGTGATGGCGGAGGTGGTGGGGCGGCCGCCGTCGCGGATGACGGGTTCGGCTGCGTCGGCGGCCACGGTTGCGGGTCGCTGACGCGTGGTGGCTGCGTCGTCGGAGTTGGGTCATCGTCGACGGAGATCCCGAAAGCCGTTGCCAATCCGGCCAATCCGGCGTCGTATCCCTGCCCGACGGCGCGAACCTTCCACTGTTCGCCGCGGCGGTAGATCTCCAGGCAGACCACCGCGGCCTCACTCGTCAGGCCGTCGGGTCGAAAGGTCAGTTCCTCACCGCCGCCCATCGGGGTGACGGTGGCGTCGATGCGTCCGGCCGTCGCGAAGCTCGTCGGACCGGTGCCGTCGAGGCTCGCGGCGATCGCGACGGTCTCGATGTCGGAAGGGATGCGCGCGGTGTCGACGGTGATGACGTCCACGCCGCGCTCGGAGCGGTAGGTGATGCCGGCGCCGGACGGCTGGTTGTAGAAGATGAGGTCGGCGTCGGTGCGCACGCGCCCGGCGGAGGTCAGCAGTACCGCGGAGGTGTTCACCGGCGACGCAGACCGCACCGACACCGTCACCGACGGTGTGGGCAGGGCGGTGTTCTCGCCGGGGGAGAGTTGTCTCATCGGCACATCACGCCGTCCATTGTGCCCGGGGGACGGATATGTCCGTGGCGGAGTCATCGGACCCCGCCACGGACACCGTCAGGTCCGGGGTCGGCGACGTTGAGCCGCGCGTCGTTCCATCCGATTGCGGCCGTCGTGGGTGGAGACGGTCCGCGGGCCGACGACGCGACCGGTGGTGGTCGGCGGGATCCCGATGATCGTCTGGGATTGCTGTGAGAGCGAGTACCCGACCTCCCAGGGGTAGGTTCCGAGATCATCGGGCCAGACCACTTGCAGGGCAGGAGCATTCGGGAAGAGCTCGTTACTCATGCACAGGTCGGACTTGTCGATGATCTCGATGAGCATCACCGGTACGTCGAGAGCGTTGAGGGGGATCGGTGCCCTCGCGTCGACGATCTTCGCCCAGTCGTAGGTGTGCAGAAGGTTGCCGAGTTCGTTGAGGACGCGACCGGCGGTGCCCATGTCGAGTCCGTAGACGGCCAGTTCCGGGATGTCGTGCATGACGAGCCCGGAGGTGTAGGCGAACGGGCAGTCTGGCTGGTCGGAGCCGTCGCATCCCTCGACCATGCAGTGCTCGCCGACAGCGGTCACCGCCCAGCCGTGAATGCGGATCCGTTCGATGATCGACCGCACGATCGGGTTCGGATGCCAGCGGGGTAGTCCGGGGACGGCGTGGATTGGATCGGCCATGTCACACTCCTGATGTTCGACGGGTGTGGTCAGTAGAGCAGGAGGGTCTGACATTCTCGTTCGGGGGAGATGTCCGCCGGGTGAGTGAACCCTCGGAGGTGCGCGCCCGCCCAGGATGCGCGCTGTGCGGGTTTGGCTAAGCTCGCCAGAGGAGATCATCACCTCGTGCGTGGTGGCAAATGGTGGAGCTCGAGGGTGATGTTCAGGTTTTCGGAGTACGACGCCGCCGACCTGCGTGATGACACCTGGGTGGACCTGTTCCCGTGGCTGGACGAGTACGAGTCGGCGGACGCCGTGTGCCTCGAAGATCTCGTGCCGGAGGTATCGGACTGGTGGATTGCCGATTCACCGCAGGCCACCGCCGCGGACATCGATCTCGACCGCCTCGTCGTGGGCCTGGCCGGTCTGGCCGTCCGACGACATCGGGACCTCACCTTCGGTGAACTTGCACCCCGCCTCGATCCGACCATCCCGGTCGCCGGCTTGCGCCTCGATCCGCGGGCCGAGACCGTTGTGCGACGTCTGGGGGATCGGGTGCTGGTCCAGACGCTGATGTCGTCGAGTGTGGGGTCGTTGTTCGCGCTGAAGGGGACGAGCCCCGACACCGTACAAGAGGTTGCCGCGGGTGTGCTGGGTGCGTCGATCCTGCGGTTGCCGGAGGACGGCGTTCTGCCCGATGAGGAGACCGATGGTCCGGTCGCCGCGCAACTCGTCGAGGATCTTCGGGTGCTGGCGCGGTGGCGTGGTCTGCGAGGCGGTCTCGGGTCACCGCTCATCGCCGTCGACATCGAGGACGACGCACCCGAACAGGTGCAGGAGGTGGCGACCAGGATTTCGGCGATCACCGGCAAGGACTTCGCCACCATGGTGGAGTCGAATCCGGTCGACGAGCTCGAGAATCTGATCGAGCAGCTCGACGAGCGGGAGACGCTGGCGCTCACCGAGTTCGTGATGGCTGCCGAGCCGATCAGTATGGGGCAGCTCAGCGTCCGGTTGCACGTGAGCAAGTCACGTGCCGGTGGGATTGTCGCCAAGCTCAAGCAGGACCTGGCTGCCGCATGTGAATTCGAGACCACCGCGGGTGGTTTGCTCGCCAGTATCCGAGCCGAGATCCGGCCGGTGACGTCGCTGGACCGACTGCTCGACATGCAACCCGTGCTCCGGACCGAAGTGCCCTCTTTGGGCGTGCCATTGTGGTTGGCGCTCGATCGTCTCGATGACGGATTCGAGGTCACGGGGACCTGGGCGGTGGCTCCGGACTTACGCGCGGCCAAGGGGTGCACCGTTGTCATGCTGGAACAGTTCGAATCCGACAACGCTGTCGTGTCCGTCGAAACCGCGGCGGCGACACTTCGGTTGTCGACCGATGAGGTTCGAGAATGGTTGCGCTACTGCGACATCCCGGTTCTTGACGACAATGTGCTGTTGTCCACCCGTCGGCTCGCCGATCATGCCGCCGGCATCCTGGAAGTACTCGGGCCCACCCAGATCGGACGCCTGACGGATCTGCTGGACACCGATCGCTCGGAAAGCCATGTCGCGCAGCGCCTTGCCGACGATGAGCGCTTCACTCAGGCATCCGGGCAATGGGGTCTGGCCCAACCGCTTGGAGTGGAAGCGGATCGGGAACCAGAGGTAGCCGGGCACCTCGTCGCTGTCGAACCTTCGGCTGCAGAAGAGAATTCGATTGAATCCACCATCGTCGTCCGACCCACGCGACGTCTGTATCGGATCGGCGACGCCTGGTGTTTCCGTCTGCGGGTGACCTCCGAGCACCTTCGCGGTTCCGGGTTCACCGTACCGGTCGGCGTCGCGCAGGCATGGGGATGCGCGCAGGGGTCGGTGCGTGAGCTGCCCACCCGGCTCGGTACGCAGATGGTGCGATGGACGAGAACCACACCGACGTGCGGGACCATCCGCCGATTTCTGAACGACTTGTCTTCCCAGCCTGGGGATATGGTGTTCCTCACCGGTGGCGAGGGCGGTGGATTCGACGTGGTGCCCTGCGCAGAGATCGACACCGCAGATCCGATTCGAGGGGCACTGGCATTGATCGGAGTCGCCGATCCGCAGAGCATCGCCGATACCGACGTCGCGCCACTGCTCGCAGCGGCGATCGGACTCGATCCCGACATCAAACCTCGACGTATCCTCAGCCGCTACCAGTCCCGTGACGATGCCGTCGCCGCGCTTCTGGAGAAGGCGTGGACGGTGGCCGCGCGATGACGACCGAAGCAACCGGCTTCACCGCGACCGAACGTGCGCTGGGACTGCATCACACCGTCGCGACTGCCGTCGCAGATCTGATCGACAACAGCATCGACGCCGAGGCCCGATATGTGTTGGTCCGGTTTCTGCAGTCCGGTCAACGCATCACCGGTCTACGAATCATCGACGACGGCCGCGGAATGGACACCCACACCATCGACGCGGCAATGCGATACGGGGTACAGCGCAGCTACGGTGGCGGGGAGCAGGGGCACTTCGGTGTCGGCCTGAAGGCCGCGTCGCTCAGTCAGGCCGATGCCGTGACCGTGTATTCACATGCGGCCGAGACGAATCCGGTTGCCCGTCGGCTGACCGTCGAGGACCGCCACGATGCACCGCGACTCACCGTGCTGCCCGACGCCGATGCCGCGACAGTTCTTGCCGCGACGCGGCCTCGGTTTCCGTTCGAGACGGGCACCATCGTCGAATGGCGCGGTATCCGCACGTTCCCCAACACCGCATCCGCCGACGAGCAGGGCGCCTGGCTGGAGACCACGATCGGTGATCTGCAGGACCGGCTGGGACTGGTGTTCCACCGGCTGATCGGGAAGGCACTGAGCGTCACGATCGACGTCCTCGACGAAGCCGTCGGCCGTGCCGGCGCGCCGCGGACGGTGCGTGCGATCGATCCGTTTGGCTACCGCGCGAGTGGGCGATCGGGCTACCCGCGGCCGGTACCGGTCATCGGCGCTGACGTTGTGCAGGCGCACATCTGGCCGGCACGTAGTTCTGCACCCGAGTACAAACTCGGTGGCCTTCCCGGGCGCGACGCGCAGGGATTCTTCGTGTATCGCCACGACCGCCTTCTTCAGGCCGGCGGGTGGCTCGGCGTGTTCCGGCCACGCCCGGACTGGGCGTTGGCGCGTGTGGTGATCGAACTCGATGACGTTCTCGCCCAGCACATCACCATCAATCCGGAGAAGTCCGGGGTGAGATTCGACGCGACGCTCACCACAGCGCTCCACGACGCTCTGGGCGACGGCTACCTCGACGATGCGGCCATGACGGCGGTGGCGGCACGCCGGGTGCAACGTCGTCCGATCAGCGTCGTAGAACCCGGGATCGGTCTGCCGGATGGGGTGGCCGACGAGTTCGCCGACAGCTTCTCGTTCGTGGAGACCGCGGACCCGGTCGGGATCGGGTGGCGTGTGCTGGGCGCCGATCGGTTCTTCGAGGTCGACCTGGATTCACGCACGTTGTGGCTGAACGCTCGATTCCGCAGGCAACTCGGTGGGCGGCGGCGCTCCGCCGACGACGTCCCGGTGCTGCGGACCGTGGTGTACCTGTTGACCCAGGACATGTTCGACGCCGTACGGCATAGTGCCAGGCAGGTCGAGCAGATGGACGCCTGGCAACGTGTTCTGATCGCGGCACTCGCCGCCGAAGAGGGGAGTCCGCAGTGATCGACGTGGTGATCGATGCGCTGGTCCGCGAGTTCACGACCGACCTTGCGCCTACCCGATTCCTCGGTGCGGTGGCCGGCCGTGTGATGGACGCAGGACACGACTCCGCCGCCGTCACCATGGATGTGGTGGTCGACGTCATGGTCTCCGATGAGGCCGCCGCGGTCCAGTCGGCGGTGCGTTCGGCGCTGACCCGTTGGGATGCGGAGGAGGCTGCGGCGTGGATCGGCGGCACCACAGCCCAAAGCCCGGAACGCCGGGCCCTGATCTACACGCTGCTCGGGATTCCCGTCGAGGCCTTCGATCCCCTGACCGACGCCTTCCCGATCGCGGGCGGGCCGACGGTGATCGTCGCTCCGCAACCGTGGGAACCCTGGTATGTTCCGGAACGTCGTGCGGCACAGGACTTCTACTGGTCCGCCTACCGTCGGCTCCTGGTCGAGAAGGGGTGGGAGACGACGACTGTCGACGACCTGGGCGTGGCGACCACCGCGGTGGTACAGCGATTGGCCGATCCGACCCGTGACGAGCCCTATCAGTCCAAGGGGCTGGTCGTGGGCTACGTGCAGAGCGGCAAGACGGCCAACTTCACCGGTGTGATCGCCAAGGCCATCGATGCCGGATATCGGCTGATCATCGTGTTGACCGGCACGATCGAGTTGCTACGTAGCCAAACTCAGCGGCGACTCGACATGGAACTCATCGGCATGCAGAACATCGACGAGGTGGAGTATGCGAACGACGAGGACTGGCACGCAGGCAAATTCCTCAATCATGTGCTGGATCCGAATCATTCCAACGAGGCGCCCGCGGTCCGGCGACTGACCGGTCGAGTCGACGACTACAAGGCACTCGCGAAGGGGATCGGCACCCTGCACTACGAGTTCGTCGATCATTCGAAGCCGTTGTTCGACCCGGTCAACCTGTATCCGAGCAATGTTCGGGTCGCCGTCGTCAAGAAGAATTCGGCGGTGCTGAAGAAGCTCGTCGCCGACGTCGGACGAATCCCCACACCACTCGATCAGATCCCCACCCTGATCATCGACGATGAGGCGGACCAGGCGTCGGTGAACACCCAGAACCCCAAGAGCTTTGCCGCCGGGCGGATCGAGCGGACCGCGATCAACGAACAGATCTCCCTGCTGCTGGGGCGGCTAGGACGCAGTCAGTATGTCGGCTACACCGCCACACCGTTTGCCAATGTCTTTGTCGATCCCGATGATTCGGTGAACATCTTCCCGAACGACTTCATCGTCAGCCTCGATCGTCCCAAGCAATACATGGGAGGTGCCGACTTCCACGACGGCGCTGTTGATCTCGACGACGATCTGAGTGAGACGGTCGAGAAGACACCCGCCAACTCCAACGAGAAGGCCTTCGTCCGCGATCTGCGTGCCCAGTGCGACGAGGACCGTGACGCCGAACGATTGTGGGCACTGGACTCCTATGTCTTGTCCGGCGCCATCAAACTGTTCCGCCAGGATCGCGGCGTCGCCGGGAACTTTCGGCATCACACGATGCTCGTGCACGAATCGGTCAAGCAGTCCGAGCACGAGTCGCTGGCCGCAGACTTCGAAAGCCTCTGGAAGGGCGCCGGATACAGCCAACCGCGCGGATTGGCGCGCCTGGAAGAACTGTGGGACAGAGACTTTCGCGTGGTCTCGGCCGATCGGTCCGAGCCGCAGACACCGGCCCCGGCGGCATTCGATGAACTCGAGGTGTTCATCGGACAGGCTTGTGACCGGATCGGCGCGGGTGTCAGTCCGGTGATCATCGTCAACGGCGCTGCAGACAAGGATTACGTGCAGGAGCCGCTGGACTTTCAGGAGCGGGCGGTGTGGAAGATCCTAGTCGGTGGTACCAAGCTGAGCAGAGGGTTCACCGTCGAGGGATTGACCACCACCTACTACACCCGACGGACCGCGCAGGCGGACACCCTGATGCAGATGGGACGGTGGTTCGGTTTCCGGCCCGGATACCGAGATCTGGTGCGGCTGTTCATCGGTCGGGAGGTGCCCGGTCCCGGTGGGACGGTCGTCGACATGTATGCGGCGTTCGAGGCCATCGTCGGCGACGAGGAGGAGTTCCGCGACGAGTTGCGGCGGTTCAAGGGGCTGAATGAGGCCGGCGAGCCGATGGTGACCCCGCGCGACGTGCCGCCCATGGTGTTCCAGCGGCTTCCGTGGCTCAAACCGACTGCCACCAACAAGATGTACAACGCGGAGTTGAGCTATCGCAGTGTCGGCGGCCAGAGTTTCAGTTTCACAATGCAGGCCCCGCGGGGTGACGGGGCGAACAACGCCAACCACTTTCGGGCGGTCCGTCCGCTACTCGACGCGCTTGGCGAGACCGGTTCGTTCTCGTTCATCGACAAGGACCAAACGCCGCGGGTATTCGAGGCGCGCTATGGGATTGTCGGAGCCGAGATGGTTCTCGATGCCATCAGCCAGTTCGTGTGGGATGTCAACTGGGACTTCGAACCTCACCGCAGGGCCTTCGAATCGGCGATCGAACGTGGAGTGCTCGACGATCTCGCGATTCTGTTGCCGATCCCGAAAACCAAGAAGCCGGTGATGATCGGTGACTATCCGACCGAACTGCCCCTGGTGAACCGCAAACGTGAAGAGGCCGAGTACCGCACCGGATTCACCGGCACCGCGGTGCGTGAGCGGGATGCCATCGAGCACATCGCCGGCAATCCCAACAAGACCATCGGCGGTCGGCTCGCAGCACAACTCCGCAAACCCACCCGCGGTGCGATGATCCTGCTGTTCGCCAGCGATCCGCCGAAGGGAAGTCGACATATCAAGGCGCACAAGCGTGGTCGGGCCGATCCGCAGGACGTGGCAACCCTGTTCTCCTATGCACTCCCGTATTTGGCCGATCCGGCTCCCAAGGTCGGGTTCACGGTCCGCAAGGTCGGGGCCGGAGCGATAGTCGATGCGTGATCGTAAGACATGCGTGATCGTAAGAAAGGTGAGAGTTTTCCATGGCTAAGGTGATCGCGACGATCAGCTTGAAGGGCGGGGTCGGTAAGACCACCGTCACCGGTGGGCTGGCGGAGTTCATGTCGGCGGAGTTCGGGCAGCGGGTGCTGCTCATTGACCTCGACTCGCAGATCAACCTCACCACCATGATGATCAGCGAGGAGCGCTGGTTCGAGCTCAACACCAACGGACGAACCCTCGCCTCGCTGTTCTCCGACGCGGTCCACGGCACCCGGCACTTCCGGCTCGACGAGGCGATCGAACGCGGTGTCTCACCGGTGAAGAAGGTGACGACGGTGGATCTGCTCGCATCCTCGCTCGATCTCATCGAGATGCAGGAGGAGTTGAGCGCGCTGAGGGTACGGGGTGACGCCTCGGGCGGCGGCACCGGCTTTCTGCGGAAGGCGATCGCCCCGGTAATCGACTTCTATGACTACGTCCTGATCGACTGTCCGCCGAATATCGGTCCGGTAACCCTCAACGGGCTGGCCGCGGCGGACGCCTACATCATCCCGACCATCCCGGATCATCTGTCCACCTACGGTATTCCGCAGATTCAGAACCGTGTACGCAGGTTCGGTGACGAGATCGGCAGGGAGATCTTCGAATTGGGTGTGGTGATCACCAAGTACAAGGCCAACTCCGCGGTGCACCGTTCGACGACCAAACGTCTCCGCCGTGATCCGTCCATCCAGAATGTGTTGCCGAGCTACATCAACGAGTCGAATTCCATTGCCGCAGCGGCAGAGTTCACATCGTACGGGACTCTCAAGGTCAAGTACGGAAACCAAGGCCAGTTCGACCAATTCCGCAGTCTGGCGACCGATGTCATGACCGAGGCTCAGGAGAAGCTATGAGTAACGACGACACCCGCCGTCGAATCGAATACCAGGCGGTCGGCGGTGCGCTGGCGCAACTGGACGCGAAGAATCCGCAAGCGGCACAGCTCATCGCGGGCCTGACGCGAGTGATCATCGACGAGGCTGACAAGTCGACGCGATTCGCGGCTGCGCTCGTCGGGGTCATCGACTCGCTGCGTTCCGACGGTGCTGCGCCCACTCCCGTGGCTGCATCTGCACCCGCGCCGCGTAAGCGTGCGCCCGCGAAGAAGCAGGCTCGACGGCCCGCGATCCTCGATCCTTTTGTCGTCTACCGTGAGTCGGGTGCGACTGGGCTGGCCGAGAAGCTGGGTGCACTCGATCTCGAACAACTCCGCGACATCATCGCCGAGGAGGAGCTCGACACCCGTAAAGAGACGGGCCGGAAACGCAGCACCGCCGTCATCAGTGCGTGGATCGTCGAACGTGTTGAGGCGTCGGAGAACAAGGGGAGCGTGTTTCGGTAGGGGCACTCGCTGGAGCCGCATCTGGCACAGTGGGTAGCGGATCGCCCGTGGTGTTCGGTTTGAGCATTGCGGTTGTGTGTCGTTTCCCGGGGCTGTGTCCGGGTTCCATTGAGGCGTACTCGTTGCTGTGCACTTAAACGGCACCGCGATCCACTAGTCCGAACGAATGAACTTTGTACTACTTGCAGTGCAAGCCCGACACAACCTTCGGGCGTTTGTCGCATGATTAGTAGACCACGAAGGTCTGACAGTCCCGGGACCTGCGACAAACGCACTTCGAAGGAGCCTCCATGGAGCAGTTCGAGTCGTTCGACGAGTTCTTCCGAACTGCGACCGGGAGACAGCCCTACCCCTACCAGGTACGCGTCGCCGCCAACGGGGTGAAGCTCCCCGACGTGATCGATGTACCACCAGGGCTCGGCAAGACCGCGGCCATCGTTCTTGGTTGGTTGTGGCGATACCTGACGGCGGAACCCGGTCGCGTCCCACGCCGCCTGGTGCTCGCGCTCCCGATGCGGACGCTCACCAGGCAGGCGATCTCAGTGATCCCGCAATGGATTCACGCGCTTGGGCTCGACGACGATATCGATGTCGTGCAACTCGTCGGGGGGATCGGCCCTGGCGGCCACGGCTGGCGGCGGTCGCCCGGAAAGCCCCAGATCATCGTCGGCACAGTTGACATGATCATGAGCCGAATGCTGTTGCGCGGGTATGGCTCCAGCCGAGGTGTCTATCCGATCGATGCCGGACTCCTTTGGAACGACACCCATCTGGTACTCGACGAGACCCAGCTGGCACCGGCATCGACCGTCACCGCCCGGCAGATCGCCGCATTCCAGCGCGAGTCCGCAGCCGTGAACGTCGGTCTTACCTGCATGAGCGCGACCATCGACCAGGACCTACTGAGTACGGTGGACAACCGGTTCACCTCCGACGCCGACGTGATCCGCCTGGCCGATAGTGATCTGACACCCGAGGTGCGGCTTCGCCTGGATGCCAAACGTGTGGTCCGGGAGCTTCCGATCGCGGCGGCCAACCCCAAAGCGGTCGCCGAAGCGGTTGTTGCGCATCATCGTCCGGGTCTCACTCTGGTCATCGTCAACACCGTCGCCACCGCGGTCGACGTGTACAAACGTTTGGCGGGCAAGAAGTCGCCGCTCGGCGAAACGCCCGTGATCCTATTGCACTCGCGGTTCCGGCCGGTGGACCGAGATGAAAAGCTTGACGAATTGCTCCGACTCAACGACCTCGTGGTGGTTTCAACGCAGGTTGTGGAAGCTGGAATTGACCTTGATGCGCGGACCCTCATCACCGAAGCTGCACCGTGGCCGTCCCTCATCCAACGCTCGGGTCGTTGCAATCGCGCGGGAGTCACCGATGATGCGGAACTCTGGTGGTTCGCATCAGGGAAGAAGAGTCCGTACGAATCGGCCGATGTCGAGGCGACCGCCGGGGCGCTGCGGCTGCTCGAGAACAAAGACGTGTCCAATGCTCGGCTGCTCGATCTCGCGGATGACGTCAAGACATCCACTCCTGCCATTCAGGTCCTGCGGCGCAGTGACTTTCACGCGTTGTTTGACACCTCACCTGACCTTACCGGTAACGACCCGGACATCTCGCCATTCATCCGTGACGCCGACGAACTCGATGTCCAGATCGCTTGGGTGGACTTCGGTGGTGCCGGACGACCGAGCTCGGAGCTGCGATTGCCGGACCATGACCACCGTTGTCGAGCGCGGATCGGTGATGTCAAGGAGTTTCTGGCAGCGGGGAAGTCGTTGTGGCTCTTCGACGTCGCGCAACCTGCGTGGAGCGATGCGCGGTGGGCAGAGCTGACGTCCCGCATGCCGGTTCGTCCCGGCCAGGTATTCGTGATCGATGCGGAAAGAGGTGGGTACTCCGCGGAGATCGGCCTGGATCCAAGGTCGTCGGCGGCAGTCCCGGTGCGAGCAGAGGTCGCCGACGATGGGCCGCAAGGTGGCCAGGAGCCTGGCAGTGACGGCAACACCTCGGATACCGGAGCGATCGGTTTTGGCGGTTGGCTGGAACTCGACCAGCATCTCGAAGAAGCCGAAGCTGCGGCAGTCTCGATTGTTGCTGATCTGGCTCTCGACACAGAACTCCGGGCCGACATCGTTCTCGCTGCGAGACTTCATGACATCGGCAAAGCTCATCCCTTGTGGCAGAACGCACTTCAGCAGACGGCGACTATGCCTGATCGGGACAAGGTTTGGGCCAAGTCACCAGGGCATGGTCGACTCGTCTACGGTGACGGCATCACCTCGTTCCGACATGAGCTGGCCAGTGTCGCACTACTCGACTCCTCGCATGCAGATCTTCTTGTCTCGGCGCATGATCGCGATCTGGTGCGGTACCTGATCGCCGCGCACCACGGGAAGCTCCGCGTGCAGATTCGCGACGACTCAGGGGACGAGTCGCGTGTACTTGGGCTCTCACCCGGACCGATCACCGTTCCAGCCATCCTCGGTGAGCAACCCCGCGTCGCCACAATCGACCTCGAGCCGTTTCTGGTCGTCTCGGATGAGACCGAGGTATGGGCCGACATGGTGGATCGACTCCTTGGTAGGTATGGCCCATTTCGCTTGGCGTACTTCGAGGCGTTGGTTCGTATCGCCGACTGGAATGCAAGCGCACTTCACGAAGGCAGGCGAACTCATGACTGAACACCGATTTGTGGCTGCGCGAGGGCGTAACCTGCAGCGGTCACTGGCTGCGTTGGGGCTGGTGCGGGTGCTCGCCGAACAGCGTGATCCAGACCTACGGTCCCGTATTGACGGCGACGACCTCGTGATCGACACGACGGTGGACGACATCGCCCGATGGCTTGTCGACGACTACCGACCGAGGCCCGTGCTCAGCCCGTGGAACGGTGGGTCGGGCTTTGGGGAGAAGGACAAGAACCAGCGCGCGAACCTCGACGCGCTGATCGCATTTCCCGATCAAGACCGGGTCGCTGCACTGCGGGAGGCAGTGTCGATCGTCGATACATTGCTTGAGCGGGCTGCGATTGACACCTGGGACAAGCGAGACATGGTTCGGGAAATCGGAAACACCTGTCCCGACGAGATGTTGCCGTGGTTGCGTTCCGCGGTTGTGGTGTTAGCAAGTGACGACCTCGCGTTCCCGCCACTTCTCGGCTCGGGTGGCAACGATGGACGGTTGGAGTTCTCTAGCAATTACCACCAACGGCTGCTCGATGTGTTACCCACTGACGCGAGAGCCGAACGCCGCAGTCTGGGATGGGCCGAGGATGCACTCGCAGGGACGTCGCGAGAGCAACTGGTGAAGGCATCGGTGGGGCAATTCGATCCGGGAACCGCCGGTACCCCGAACTCGTCTGCGTATGGGGCCGCACCAGGCATGGTGAATCCTTGGCTCTTCGTGCTGAT
This sequence comes from Gordonia oleivorans, assembly GCF_040044975.1. Taxonomy (NCBI): domain Bacteria; kingdom Bacillati; phylum Actinomycetota; class Actinomycetes; order Mycobacteriales; family Gordoniaceae; genus Gordonia; species Gordonia oleivorans. Next base: position 7,465 of record NZ_JBDZDI010000034.1, on the reverse strand, counting down.
GGTGGAGGGCGCGACACTTTTTGAGGCAGCGCCCGCTCGTCGAATCTCGTCGCAGTCCAGTATGGACAAGGGCACAGCCATGACTTTCATGACCCGGGGGGCGAGCGCCGGCTTCTCCTCCGGCAGCGACGGGGAGGATATTCGTGGCGAAGTCTGGCTGCCCTGGTGGAATCGCTGGCTGCGATGGCCCGCCGTCCGGCGAATCTTCGTCGAAGGTCGCGCAACCTGGCGAGGGAAGACAGCCACCAGGTCTGGCGAGATGTACCTGGCCGTTGGGACCCGCGGTGTATCTGCGGCGGTGTCGGAGTTCGATCGATTCAGTATCGCCAAACGAAATGGTCTGGCATTCTCAGCAATTCGCGCTGACGCCGTAGCGGTCGCCGATGATCACCTACTTCGCGTGGTTGCACTCGTAGAGGATTGGCCACAACGACTCACTGGCCGAACCGGATTGCCGGGCACGGTCACGGATGAACTTCGGCGGTTCGACTCGGCGCGTGTCGAACTCGCGCGGACGCGAAATTCGGCGGAGCAAGTCGACAAGCTCCGAACACTACTGCGATCGTTGACTCGACTCGAGATGGCAGTCGGCCGTAGTCGAACAGTGAAAGAATTTGTGTGGCCGCGGGCGACCAAGCGGGGCAGCGGATGGGAGATGCTTCGAATCCTCAACGATGCACAGCTACTAGCGGACATGGTCGATGATCCGGAATTCCGGGTGGCGCTCGGACTGGCATCACTCCGGTTGAGGTGGCGGGGTGGGCGATGGGTCGGGGTCCGTGATCTGTTGCTCCCGGTCGCAGTGGTTCCGGATGCTGCTAGGCCAGCGTGGACGGATGGAAGCGATATCGCCGGCTATGGGGTTCGTCCGCTCAGCTCGGTGATGACCGACGTCCTGTCACGCTTGGCGATCGAGGCCAGTGCGGCGGATGACGGCGACGATGGTATGGGTAGTTCGGTCAGCGGGGTTGCAATGCCAATCAGTGCCCTCGTGCCGCTTGCTCATTTGCATTGGTTTGCTGACGGTCATTTGAGCGACGACGCGATAGCGCGATGGTTCGATGCACTCCTTGCCCTCGATTGGAGCGGAGAGCATTTCGGTTTCGACTCATCGAGATCGGAGGAAGTGGTACCGGTACCGGCGCTTGGTCTTCTTGGTCTGCTGCGCAATGGGGTCGCCGCACCGGTATCGAAAACGAACAGCCGCGGAGGGCCGTCCGACGAGCAAGCGAAGGGGTTGACTGCCGAAATCCTGGGGGCGCTCGTCGGGGGCAATGTTGATCGCGCCGTGCTTCTGACACGGCAACGGATGCACGAGGCAGGTCATACCGCAGTGGGCACGACGCCGTCGCGTGTGGACCCTCACAGGATTGCGACCGCAATTCTACCGAGGTCGCCGCATCGCGCTCTGACACGTCAGTTCACGTTCTCTCCCAAGACAATCGATGACAAACCAGCACCATCCGACCTGACTGACGACCACGAAACAGAAAGTGAGGCCAGCCATGGCCAGCAAGCGTGATATTCGGAAGTACGTTCTCGAACCTGTTGCAGGGAGTCGATTCCAGCCGACCGGGTTTCCGGACCTTGGTGCTGCGACCTACGACGGTCCGGGCGGTGGCACACGATTGCTCGTGGAGTCGGTCCAGTCACTGGCCAATCACCTCGAGGGGACGACTTGGGATGCGGCCGCACAGCAACCAGTCTCGACGGTCGCGGACGTCCCGTATGTCCGCGTCGTCGATGCGGACGGTGGGTTCCTCACCAGCAGTCGGCTGGAAGCACACCGCTTGGCCTCGGCGTATGTCCTCGATGCGTCGGATAGCGGTGCCGAGTTCCGAAAGGTTCTCGTCGAGCGCTTCGGCCTGGTGAAGAACAAGCCACTCGACCTGCGAAAGGTCTACTCGGCGATCTACGCGCTGGACCCGGTGAGCTTGCTGCACGGTGTGTTCTTTGCGCAGGGGTCATGGCCGTGGCAGCCGAAGATCAGTCGGGCGGTGTCGGCATTTATCGAGGCCGAAGGTGTGAATTCCGCGGTCAGTGGCGGTGTGAAGAAAGACAGCGTCAACAACAATCTCGACAAGGAGGCCGGCCGTACATCGGATCGCGGATACGGTATGGTCCCGCACCATCGGACCGAGTACACCGCCGACAAGATCACCCTGTTCGTGGTGATCGATGACCAGCAGATTCGGTCGTATGGTCTCCCGGAGACCGCCACAGAACTGCTTTTGGCGCTGGCAGATTGGGAAGTGGCGACGCTCCTCGATGGCGGACTTCGGCTTCGCACGGCATGTGACTTCGAAGTGACCGGCGTGGATGGGGCGGGTGAACTGCCCAACGTCGAGGCATCTGAGGATCGACTGACCAAGGCCATCGACGCGGCCGAACTTGGCGCGGTCACTGAGTTGACTTGGGCCGGATCGAAGGCCAAGTAGTACATGGGAACAACGGTTGAGATCAGATTTCCGCTCGGCCGGTATCACGCGACCCCTTGGGACGCGGCGGCGAACACTGGCTACGTCGAGTGGCCACCGTCGCCGTGGCGTGTGATGAGAGCACTGGTGGCGGTTGCACATTCAAGGTTTATCGATGTGGACGACACCGTCGCCCTTTTGGGTCGTCTGGGCAATCCGTCGGCGTTCGAGTCGGCGCCGGTCACGATGGGCTCGACTCGGCACTACATGCCCGATATCAAGCATCGCACCGACGACCGAGGCGATACTGACCTTGTGATCGATAGTTATGTATCTATCGCACAACAGCGTTCGGGGCCTGACCTGCAGATTCACTGGGATGTGGATCTTGCCGAGGACGAGTTGAAGCTGCTGACGGCACTCGTCGAGAACCTTCCGTATCTAGGGCGGAGTGAGTCCGTGTGCGAGGCCGCGGTTGCAGAGAAGCCTGCGCAACCGGATTCGACATGGTGGCGGATCGGGGCCGTCGGCGATCAAGTCGACAGAGCGGAGTTGCTCGGCGCCGACGGTGCACCTAGTCGGTCCGACCTCGAAGCCAGCCCGACGATGGTGCGTACGAAACTACGAAAGGTATTCCCACCTGGCACAAGACTCTTGGGGTATGCGAGGGAAAGCTCAGATCTGAGCTCGGCTCGACCGCGGCGGTCCTCGCGGTTGTCGAGTGACCCGATCACGACAATCCGTCTCGAACTGCACGGGATCGCCTCTGTCCGTATGCGGGACTTCTTGATGCCGACCGACCTCGCGCACAGCGCGGTCCGCAAGGCGTTGCATGCGCTAGACGGTGATCCGGAGATTGCGGCGATAATTGGAAAGGACGGCACAGACCCGCGACAGCAAGGGCACGATCACCTCCACGTAGTGGCTCTTCCTGACGACTCTCGCGGCCGACGATTCGGCGGAGGTGCGCCGATCCGGTCACTACTGCTCTGGGCCCCGAGGGGGATGTCTTCCGAGGCGGTGGGTCGGATATGTGAGATCGATCGGTTGTGGACGCCAGACCGGGTCACCGAGAACTCGATCCCGACTCAGAGATTGCTTGTTGCCGGTCTGGGTGACGTCTCGGACATTGCCCCCGAGACCGTTTTCGACGGTGAGGGAGCGACCACGTGGGTCTCGGCCACCCCTTACTTCCCCGTGCGACACCGTAAACGGCGGACGGTCCGAGACTGGATCAAAGTCGACCTGAATAAGGAGCTGGGATACCGAGCGGCCACCGCGGGGGTCGAGGTAGTGGACGTCGAAGTCGACGAGACCCGCGCGACCGTATCGGATCTGGTGCGCTTCCGTCGGCGACGGTTGCGGGAGCAACGCCAGAATGCCCGACGGGGTTTCGCGGTTCGGGTTACCCTGTCGCGGCCGGTCAATGGGCCGCTGATGCTCGGTCAGCTGAGCCATTTCGGTGCTGGATTATTCATTCCGGCCGCGCCGTGATCGTCTGACCGAACGACGGTATGCGGCAAGGTTGTCGTAGGTCGGTGCCATGGTTGCCTCGCACCGACCAACGACGGCCGGGGTTCCACACCACTTCCCAGCACACGGAGCCCGAAATGACCACCGATTTGCCGGAATTGTTGCCCGCCCGAATGCTCAACGAATATGTGTACTGCCCGCGTCTGTTCTACTTCGAGTGGGTCGATCAAAGATGGGCCGATAGCCACGACACCGAACAAGGACACTTCACTCACCGCGCCGTCGACAAACGAACGGGATCTCTTCCGGAACCTGAATCAGGCGAGGTAACTAGACGTGTGACGTCACTACGAATTGAGTCGCACGCACTGGGTCTGGTGGCGGTACTCGATCGCGTGGAGGATGGAGGAGACGGCACTGTAGTGCCCGTCGACACGAAGAAGGGGAAGCCTGCGGCGAACGGATTGCCCTGGTCGGCCGACGTCGTCCAGCTCTACGCGCAGGCCGCACTCCTACGAGATGCCGGCTATGAAGTGGATCGGGGAGTGCTTTTCTACTCCGAAGTCCACAAGCGGGTGACGGTCCCGATTGGCAACACCGAAGTTGCTGCGGCAGTGGAGATCGCGGAAGAGGCTCGCGAGGTTGCAGCACGAGACGCCGCGCCACTGCCGCTTGTTGGAAGCAAGCGCTGTCCCCGCTGCTCACTTCTCGGTCTATGCATGCCCGACGAGACCAACGCGCTTCTTCGGCGTGACGAATCGACGCCTCGGAGAATTGTTCCGCGCGACCCCGACAGTCGTCCTCTGTACGTCACGACGCACGGAGCAAGCGTCGGACTCAAGGGTGGGCGGATCCGAGTGGTCCAGAATGGCGCAGCACCCGCCGAGGTTCTCCTCATCGACGTCAGTCAGTTGTGCGTCTTCGGCAATGTCCAGGTAAGCTCGCAAGTTCTGACCGAATTGTGGGCGCGCGGTATTCCGGTGCTGTGGTTCAGCTATAACGGCTGGCTGCGCGGATGGGCGCAAGGCGAGATGTCGAAATTTGTCCAACTGCGCACCGCGCAGGCGCGTTTGGTAGACAGTACCGCCCTCGGTATCTCACGAGCAATCATCTCAGGGAAGATCAAGAACGCGAGAACTCTTCTGCGCCGTAATTCTCGAAGTGGCGCCGAGCGGCCAGTCCAAGCACTCGCGGGAATGGCCGATTCGGCGACCGGTGCCGCGTCACCCGCAGAGTTGCTTGGAATTGAGGGAGCGGCGGCCAGGGTCTATTTCGAGAATTTCAGCGGTCTGCTCCGCGGAACTCAAGAGAAAATGGCTGCTGAATTCGAGACTAATGGACGAAAACGACGCCCCGCACCTGACCCGATCAACGCGCTGCTGGGATACGTGTACTCATTGCTGGTCAAAGATCTCGTTGCGGTTTGTATTGGTGTCGGCCTCGATCCCTATCTCGGCGTTTATCATCGCCCACGATACGGACGCCCGGCACTAGCCCTTGATCTGATGGAGGAGTTTCGGCCCTTGCTCGCGGACTCGGCGGTGATCGGAATGCTCAACAATGGAGAGGTCACCTCGGGTGATTTCGAACGTCGCAGTGGTGGGTGTTGGTTGACCCTTCAAGGGCGACGAAAAGTGATCCGCGCGTATGAAAGGAGACTTGACGTGCAAGTCACGCATCCAGTGTTCAAATACAAGGTCTCTTATCGTCGAGTTCTCGACGTACAGGCGCGGATTCTTGCCGGTGTCATTCTCGGTGAGCTGCCCGCATACACGCCGATGGCCACCAGGTGATTCCTGATGGCCAGACGACGTCATCTAATCGCCTATGACATTTGCGAGCCCGCCAGGCTGAGGAGAGTGTGCAAGGTCATGGAAGCGTATGGAACCAGATTGCAGTATTCAGTCTTTCTTTGTGACCTTTCGGAGCTGGAACGCACTCGTTGGCGGACGGATATTCACGGTGTGATGGACTACGGTGAAGATTCGGTAGTGGTGATTGATCTGGGCGCAGTGGGGAGTGCGGCGGCCGTGACGCAGTTGGGTCGGCCACGCACTTTGCCGGCGTCAGGGCCCACGGTCGTGTGATTCTTGACGCGAGCGGTGGGTCCGCCACCCCAACCCTGGGCAGCGCTCGCGCGCTGGTCAGAGCGCTCTTTGAGAACTTCAGATGCGAAGGTAGGATTTATTGTGCACTCGGCTTGCGGTACCTCTCGCGATGAGGCCGGTTTCTGCAGTTCAGGTGCAGTGAATTTCGCGAGCGGTGCTCCCGGTCTTCATGGCCGGGTTCCATTGAGGCCGTGATCGTCGCCGGATCCGCGGTCGCCACATGATGTGTGCTCCCGGTCTTCATGGCCGGGTTCCATTGAGGCGTGGCATGGCAAAGCGATCGACTACCTACGGCGTCTGGGTGCTCCCGGTCTTCATGGCCGGGTTCCATTGAGGCGCATCGAGGTCCGCCTTGAGCGCGGCCTTATCCTTCTCCAGGTGCTCCCGGTCTTCATGGCCGGGTTCCATTGAGGCCGTGTCCACTTTCGTGGTGGCGGCACCGTGACTGGTGCTCCCGGTCTTCATGGCCGGGTTCCATTGAGGCAGGGTGTGGACCCGTGACCGACTACGGTACTTCTATGTGCTCCCGGTCTTCATGGCCGGGTTCCATTGAGGCAGTGCCGCTGGTTGCCGACCTCCTCGCCGAGGTGAAGTGCTCCCGGTCTTCATGGCCGGGTTCCATTGAGGCATGACGTGCAACGACTGGGGATTCCGCATCGGCTAGTGCTCCCGGTCTTCATGGCCGGGTTCCATTGAGGCGAGTTGGGGTCCGACCGCCCCGCTGTCGCGTTGCGCGTGCTCCCGGTCTTCATGGCCGGGTTCCATTGAGGCGCGACACCTGCAACCGCCTCGGTTGGGGGTTCGACGGGGTGCTCCCGGTCTTCATGGCCGGGTTCCATTGAGGCGCAGATCCTTTGACCCGAACGTGTCCGATGGTTTCCCCGGTGCTCCCGGTCTTCATGGCCGGGTTCCATTGAGGCGTAAGATGGTCAGGCAGGTCCGATGTCGGGAACACGGTGCTCCCGGTCTTCATGGCCGGGTTCCATTGAGGCGCACTCATTCTGCGGTGGCGGATCGGCGACCTCGCGGTGTGCTCCCGGTCTTCATGGCCGGGTTCCATTGAGGCACGCACCCCCAGTGAGAGTGCTGCACGATTGATCACCGGTGCTCCCGGTCTTCATGGCCGGGTTCCATTGAGGCCGGGAGAAGATCGCGCCGGGTGCGATGAAGCGGTCGTTGTGCTCCCGGTCTTCATGGCCGGGTTCCATTGAGGCTTGCGGCGGGAGATTCACGTGCGGGAGCAGGCGGCGGTCGGTGCTCCCGGTCTTCATGGCCGGGTTCCATTGAGGCGTTGTTCGCCGGGTTGGGGGCGAAGATCTCCACGCTGGGTGCTCCCGGTCTTCATGAAGCACCCCAGGTTTCGTGCCACCTCGTTGGTGGGCTACCTGCTGGTAGTGACCCCAGCGTAGTAGGTTGCCTCGTACTCGTTGGGCGGGACCAGGCCGATCGACCCGTGTAACCGGGTGG
>NZ_JBDZDI010000033.1:0-28918 GCF_040044975.1 Gordonia oleivorans | reverse complement strand
CGAAACCTTCGGGTTTCGCGGGGCATCACCGCATTCCCGGCCCTTTTTCGCGCATCCACCGGTCGTGTTCACGCGGGCGCTGCTCGGTCCCGCGGCGTCCCCACGTTCACGCTCTCAGTGCACTGACCGCGTGAGCATGCAGACACCACGTCGACAAGAACCAACCGCGCCACGCAGAGCAGAGTTCGCGCGGCACGTCCACGCTCGCGCGGCGCCCCGTCCTCGCGCGGACAGTGAACCGAGGGCGTGAGCATGCAGACACCGCGCCGGCATGCAGACACCGCGTCGACGAGCAGCACCCGCGCCACGCCGGTCTTCCCGCGGCACATGCTCGTTGGCGCGGCGCCGTCGTCTTCGCGCGCTCAGTGCACTGACCGCGTGAGCATGCCAGCACCGCGTCCACGAACAGCACCCGCGCCACGCCGGCCTTCACGCGGCACGTCCACGTTCCCGCGGCGTCTCCACGGTCACGCGCGCATTGCACCGACCGCGTGAGCGCGCGGGCACCGCGTCGACGAACAGCACCCGCGCCGTCACCGCCCGCCGGCCGGCAGAAGCAGACGATCCCAGCCCAGAAACCAAGCGGACGATACTGAACCACATGACGCGCAGAGGCACCGCGGGAACGCCCGTCCTCGTCGACACCGATGGAGGTCTGGACGACGTCGTCGCCTTACGTGCGCTGGCGGCGACCGGCAGATTGTGGGGTGTCACATCGACGTGGGGAAACGTGTCGGCGCCGGCGGCCGCGCGGAACGCGAGTCTCGCGGTACCGACCGTCCCGGTGTGGTCCGGCGCGAAGCGACCGCCGCCACGGTGGCGACCGTCGGCGGTTCATGGCCACGACGGTCTTGGGGACTCCACGACCGTCGCGCAGCGGATCTACCGGCCGACGTTGACTCCCGAACCGTCCGAGGTGATGATCGAGTTCGCCCGGTCGGAACCGAGCGGTGTCCTCCTGTGCATCGGTCCGTTGACGAACCTGGCGACGGCGCTCACTCGCACGGCAGCCGTACACAGTTGCGTCGCCTGCAGATCGTGGTGTCCGGCGGAGTCGGCGTCAGCCGATCACCGATGGACGCGCGGATCCGCGACACCAACACCCGGCACGACCCACAAGCGACTGCGTCCGTGATCCGGTCGGATCTCTCCATACGGTGGGTCGGGCTCGATGTGAGTCGTCGATTCATCCTGCGCCGCACGGACATGACAGCCGGCCAGATAGGGGGGTTCGCGGCGACGCGCTCCTATGGTTTGCGTCGACGCCCGCTGGGGCGGGGCTCCGGATGGTCGGCCCCGTGCCACGATCTGGTGGCCGCGACGGCGGCGGTCAATCCCGCAGCCTTCGCCTGGACCACCTCGACCATGCGGATCGCGACCCGTGGATCGAGCGCCAAGGTGTGCGGAACCACCGGACACCCAGGGCCATGGCCTGATTCGGACCGGTCCGAGGCCGCTGTGGACGTCGATCTCAACGCGGTGAGGGCGATGTGGAAACTCGCCCAGCTCGAGTCCAGAGACTGCCCGAGCGGGGACCACGAGCCTCTGCCCTGACGTTGTCAGCTCGCGTCTGCGTCGTCGGCCAGCCACGCCCCGTGCAGTCCCGCCGGCACCCGGATCGGCAGGTCGATGGTGGCGATCGGTCCGTCGGCGGGGGCGTCGGCGTCGAGAAGATAGAAGCTCGAGCGAAGGCTGTCCGGGTCGGTGCCGATCGCTCCCCAGTAGTCGTGGTGCGCGCCGGGTAAGAAGATCGGTTCGCCGATCGCCACGCCCGGGCTCCAATAGTCTTCGGTGCCCGCGGCGAGATCGTGGAACCACAGACTGTCGCGCGTGGCGTCGTCGTGCGGACCGCGCGCCACCGAGGCGACCCGGTGATGGTCGAGCGTGAGCAGGCGGTCGTCGACGCGCGGGAACTCCATGTCGAGTGCGTTGTCGCTGAGAACGTTCCGCGTGATGGAGCCACCGGCGTCGATGACGGCACGGGTGAGCGTCGACGTCGCCGGCCGGTCGACGTCGGCGAAGCCACCCGGATAGGTCCACTCCACGTAGTCGACGGTGATCGTGCCGTCCGGGTTGTCGAAGGCGTTGGCGAAGTGCCACACCCAGAACGGGTCGGTGTGCACCCACCGGACCGGGCCACCGTCGCGGGGGAGGAGTGCGATGCGGGCGCCGTCATCGGGTCGCCACGACAGCAATGAACCGCCCGTCAGCATCGCCTCGATGTCAAAAACCAAGGGACACAGAAACAGCACGACGTAATGCGCGGTCAACGCCATGTCGTGGATCATCATCGGATCGGTCACCCCGTCGACCGGTGTCGGGGTCCGCGTCACCTGACCGTCGGCGGCGATCACCGACCACGTCAGATACGGGGCCTCGAGAGCGTAGTTGAACACGATCAGCTCACCTGTTCGCGGATCGGTCTTCGGGTGCGCGGTGCTGCCCACCAGCATCGCGCCGTCGCAGTGGGTGGGACCGATCGTCGACAGATCCGTCGGATTCAGCAGGTACGGATGGTCGGATTCGGCCATCGCCATCAGCCGGCCCGAATGCCGGACGATGTTGATGTCGGGCAATTGGCGGAAGGTTCCCGCCAGGTCGGGACCGGCCTCCTCGGCGGGCGGGGTGTACCCGTCGGTGATGCCGGACCAGATGGCATGTCCGGCAGCCTCTTCCGCCGTCACCATCGGCGTCCGGACGAACTTGTTGGTATAGCCGACCCGCCCGCCGTCGAAGCGGATGCGATGGACCATGCCGTCACCGTCGAGCGGATAGACATACGAGCCGATCGGATCGAACCGGGGGTTCGGCCCGTTGCGGAGGTAACTGCCCCGCAGATCGGCCGGCAGGTCGCCGTGCACGGTGAGGTCGGCGACGTCGACCTCCTCACGTTGCGGCGCGAACACACCGGTGAGGTGACTGTGGTGGGCGATGTCGACCGGCGCGGGTCGGGTGGCGGGGGAGTCGGTGGTCATGGCTCTGGCCTCTCGGTACGACGTGGTCGGGGATCAGGCGTTCTCGACCGTGTCGATCCACCGGGCCATGGGAGTGAGCCTAGACCGAAATCGGACATCCCGGGGGCCGTGCGGCCGACCGCTCCCGAGATTCCGCCGTCACGCGATCGGTCGAATCCCCCGCCGCCCGGAATCCGGGAGCGCCACGATGCGTAAGGCCGCGCGCAGCTTGGCGGCCGTGGCCGCCCACGATCGCGCCTCGTGACGGCATGCGTCGCGTTCCTCGGCGTCACCGGAACGGTTCGCGTCGTCGGCGGAGGAGTTCCACGACGATTCCTGCTCCTCGCAGATACGGATGTACCGCAGCACCGCCGAGCGGTCGTGCTCGCAGATCTCGGCGACCTCGTGTGGGTTCAGGGTGGCGTTGTCGAGGTCGAGGTGCAGGATGGTGAGCAGTGCATCGGGTAGTGACCCCTCCTCGTCGGGGTCAGAATCCGTTGCTGTGGTGTGTTTTTCGCGGGTGGTGGCCAGTCGGACGATGCGTGGCGCGTCGTCCTCGACGAAGGTGAACCAGTCGTTGAGGGCGCCGTTGATGTTCTCCGGGACGAAGACGGCGGCATCGATGATGCGTTGGGCGACGACGGTCCGGCCGCGCAGGAGCAGGCGTATCGCCGCGTGGTCGGTGGGCTGTGCGGCGATCACCGTCGCGGCGTGCGCGGGATCGATCACCTTGTCGGTGAGGACGGTGAACACCTCGATGCACGGCGCGGAACCGCACACCCGCAACCAGGACGCGTAGGGCCGGGTCGGCAGCGGAAGGTCCCCGTCCTCGTCGAGGTCAATGGTGCATCCGGCGGCGGTCTCGAGCATGGTGTGGATCAGTGACCGCAGATGATCGGCGTCGTGCGGTGCGGTCCCGATCCGCAGGGTGGGTTCAGGCTCGGGTGACGGTGGCAGGAACGGGGCGGCGAGGAAGGCCGGATGCACCACCTGCCACACCTGGCGCAAGGTGTCGACGGTGAGCGAGGCGAGGTCATCGGCACGAGCCCGACTGCCCTCGGCGATGTAGCTGCCGTTGCGCAGTCGCCGCCAGCCCAGCGCACGGAGCTGCTCGACCTGCAGGAGATGGCGGTCGACGACGCCGTCGGGGGCATCGGCGCGCACCGTGATGCGTACCCGATGGGCGCCGGTGAGGGTGATGTCCAATCGCGTGGCCGTATCGTCGGCCACGAGGCCGGTCACCTGAAGCCAGGTGCTCTCCGAGTCGGAGAGATCACCGAGCACGTCCGCGAGGACCGCCCGGAATCCGCGCCAGGCGTCGTCGATCGACGAGTCGAAACCGTTGGTGCTCATCGAATCTCCTTTCGTCGGAGAGGGGTGGACCTCTCCTCGGCCACTACGTTACGGCGGGGGTACGACATATCCGTGCCCCGTTGGCGGGCGGTGGCGACTCACGCACCGCCGACGATGTGCGGGGTCGGCGGTGTGAAGCCGGTGTTGTCCGGCAGTGGGCTTTCACCGAGGTCCGTGCCGACCTCTCTGACGGTCTTCACCGTCTCGAACGGCGACGCTCCCTGCCGCGCGAGGGTGTCGTCGTACCAGGCGAACCACGGGAATCCGTACTGCGCGTACTCCTCGATCGTCAGCGGCCGATGATGCGGCGGCTCGTCGGTGAGCTGCTGCCACGACGCCGAGTCGATGATCCGGACCGACGCTCGCTCGCTGACATCCTGACACCAATTCTCGTGCGGCTGAATCGGTGTGGCGATGGACTGTGCGATGGACCCGCCGGCGCCGAGACCCATCGCAGGGTCATCGGGTGGTGCCGCGAAGCAGAGACCGTCGGCGACGATGGGCGCGATGTGCTGCCACTTGTCGCGACGGAGCGGCACCACCGAGAACTCGAGGGCGCCACTGTGGGCACCGGTCAACTGCTCGGCCACCGTGTACCCGGTGCCGAGGCGCCGCGCGACGAACTGCCGCACCGTGGTCGCGTCCACCCGGTAGCCGTCGAGCCACGGTTGCTCGTCGGTCTCGAGGTAGTCCCCGGCGTCGAAGTCCGGTTCAGCGGTGAAGGCGTCACCCGTGATCGCGTTGATTCCTCCCACACCCACCTTCACCAGGAACGAATAGCCCTTCGGCGCAGTGAAATCGATCCACGCGGCCTCTGACTGCCACATCGGCATCAGGACGTCGGCAGCACCATTGGTGGTCTCCCGAAGGGCGAAGCTGCCCAAACTGGGCGGCAGGCCGTAGGTCGTGTCGTCGTCGGGGACACGCAGTGTCCGGTGGAAGGTGATGTGCAGGACCGCGGCCGGATCGACCTCGGGGAACGCGAAGGTGAGCGTGTTGTGGTCGGTGGAGACGGTCATCGGGCAACCTCCTGGATCGGATGTGTGTGCCACGGTAGTGATGGGGTACGACAAAGTGCGTGTGTGATGTCGGACCGAGGTCGGACGACCCTCACGCGTCCCTTCTGTTCGCTTCACGCGGTCGGTTCGTGGCGACGCGGTACCCCCGCGCTCACGCTGGCTGTGCAATGACCGCGTGAGCGTGCGGGCGCCGCGTCGAGCAGAAGCTGCCGCGTGAAATGGGTTATGGACCAACACAACACACGCCCGGGCACACCCGTCATCCACCGACGTCCGAATTGTCGGTACCCGGATCTATGGTGTTGCCCAGACGGACATCGTCGATGACCGACGGCACGGGGAGGCAGCATGGCAGCAGAGGATTTCGGGAGCGGGGATCGGGATTCGACGACGGGGTTCCGTCACCCGTGCGGAAGTTGCCGGACGGGACGGTTGAGGTGGCGGTGTCGTTGAACGCACGCGCCGCGGTCGCCGCCGCGTCGGAGGATGCCGGGCATCTGCTGACGATGGTCCGGGACACGCTCGCCGCGTGTCTCCAAGAGGACGTCGAGATCGTCCGCGACGTCATCGGTCTCACCTTCGACGAGATGCACACCACGATCCTCGTGTCGCCGGAGGCCCTTCGAATTGAGTTCTGCACCATCGTCGGCCACGAGACGCCCGACATGGAGTTGCTGGGTGCGGTGATCGCCGAACACTCGTCGCGCTGGCCCGACATCTCCATCGTTGTCACCAAAGCGCACGTGTTCGCCGTCAAGGCGGTGGATGCGAAGATCTTCTCGCCAGACAATCTCGTTGCCGCACTGGCCGACTGGCGTCGATTCCTGCGCGAAGGTGCCATCGACATCGAGGAGCAACTCGACCCCGGGATGGCACCGAATCCGGAGTGCGAGATCGAGGTGATGCCGCAGGCGTTGGCCGAGATGATCGTCCGGTACCACACCGATCGGAGCACGGTCACCGCCGATTCGATCATGCGTACCTCGCGGGCCAATGGGCCACTGTTGCGGCGCTACGCCCGAATCTGTCAGGCGCACATCGCCTTGTACACGGCGGTCGCGCCGAAGTTCGAGGCCCGCGGAGACGGCGACGAGGCCCGTCGTTGCGACAATCGGCGACAGGCCATGGAGACCTTCCTGCCGGTACTGCTCGCCGCGATAGCCCTGTCGGCGGAGAGCAACATGCGATGGGAGCGACCGCAGGGTGCGTGAGGAGCGTGCCGTGCGCGTCGCATGAGATGGCCGGGATGACACCATTCCTCGTAACTCACAGGTCCTAGAGAAGTGAGTTCATCCCGGCCACAGAGCTATTGGACAGTCGTCACAAGATGGATGTGGCGTGCAGTGGCCGTATGTCAGTTCTTGATGCCCACCCCGCGGTAGTCGACCGCGTACAGGATGGGGCAGACGACCGTCGAGGTCTCACCGCTGCGCGCCTTCTTCCATGGCCCCTCGACGAACTTGTAGAACGTCGCCCCTGGGATGGTCGGGTTGAAGCATGTCGCGTACGCCTGGTACCAGCCAGTTCCACCGGTGCACTTGGCTGTTGCGTAGGTGTTGCCGCCGCCTTTGGTGCAGCCGGTTGGCGCTGCTCCGGCAACACCAGTGGTGGCTGTCGCCACTGTGGCCGCGGCGCTGGCGGCAAGTACGGTCGCGGCGACGCGATTTCGAAGCTTCACGTTTTCTCCTGAGGTGACTGGACTTTCGACAGTCCCCGACTGCCGTCGACATTAGCGATGGCTGCGATCGACCACAGTCGGCCAATAGGGGGAGCCGAGCGAGATGTTCCGTGTTGAACCATTTGTCGCAATTGGTGATTCGGTGTCCTGGCGGCATTGGCGCGGGCAGTTCTGCTTCCCGCGGTACGCCCACACTCGCGCGTTCTGTGCAATGACCGCGCGAGCGAGCGGACGCCGCGTCGAGCAGCAGCTGCCGCGCGAAGCGTCGAGACGACACCGCAGGCGCCCCCACGCGGTGGACGGGGCCGGTTCTCCGCTTTGTCGTGAATAGGGTGAATGTACCGGTATGTCTATCGTCCGAACAGTCGAAAACCGAAGTGCAGCAGCCGCATAAGAGTTCCGAAGCGGGCGATATTGTTACGCTCCGAGCCTCATCACCAGCGTCCGAGGAGCCCCAGCGATGCGACCACTTCGACTACTACCCACCCTCGTCTGCGCGGCACTTCTCACGGCGACGGCGGCGTGCTCGTCGGTCAACGGTTCCGCCACGAGTGAGCAGTCCGGGGCGACGACGACGGCCGGTGGGTCCGCCAGTGCTGCACCGTCGTTGGCATTGAACGCGACTCTCGGCAAGGTCTGGGGTGCCAATCAAACCGGGTACGGCGAGATCAAGCCGGCGAAGATCTACAACGGCGGCGCCGGTGTTCTCGGCGAGGTCGACAACGTGGTCTGGTCGTCGTGGGGTGGACCGGAGGCGCATGCCGTCGGAACGGCGGCATGGGCGGACCCGACGAAGATCGAGGCCGATCTGTTCCCCGAACAGACCCAGGTGGTCGCGTTCAACCTCGGCACCTGCGACGGGCAACTGATGTATCAGAACCTGGAGTGGTACTTCCCGCAGCACGGTGAGGCCTTCGATCCCACGCACTACCTCAACATGTGCACGGGCCAGTATGTGACGGGCGCACCCACCTCCAGCGCATCCACTCCGACCAGCGCGGCAGCGCAGAACTCCGGCTCCTGGACCGGCACCACCCTGACGATCACCCCGACGTCGCTCGGCGTCGTGAAGGTCGGCATGACCATCGAGCAGGCCGACGCGGCAACCGGATTGACCTTCGAGAACAAGGGCGACGGTCAGCGCGGCCCCGAACTCAGCGGACAGAATAGTCTCGCCGTACGGGGCGACCCCATCACCTGTGTCGAGGCGTCGGGTAACAGCCCGACCGGACCCACCGTCATGACCGAGAAGGGCATCACCCTCGGTGATCCGGAGAGCAAGGTGACCGCGGCCTACCCCGATGCCACTCCGCTCGCGGCCGGTGGACCGTTTGCGCGGCCCGGATATCTCGTGACGCTTCCGGGCGGTCAGCTCGCGATCAACGTCGAGGAGGGCATCGTCGACCGGATCGCCGGCGGACCGGACGCGTCCGGGACGACCTGCCCGGGCTGAGCGCCACACGATAAGCGCTCAGACGCAACGATTCCCGCCGACGCGAAGGCCTCGGCGGGAATGGTTGTCGGATGAGTCAGCGTCTCACCACAGGTCGTAGCTGACGTTGACGTTCGGGAAGCCGGACTCGATGCGGGGCGTGTTGATGAAGTAGTGCCCACCCGAGGTCCCGGTCATGCCGGTGTTGACGTCACCGCGCACATTCTCGACGTTGTAGGTGGCGGTCGGGCCGAACGCTCCGATGTGGTAGTTCACGAACACCGTCTCCGAGGGGGCCGTCGGTGCCACCGCGACGACCGTCTCCGACGCCCCGGGGGCCAGGGTGAAGGCCGGCGCGTCCACCCAGTGCCCCGAGCCCGGGGTGGCCGAGGCGAGGAACTCGGTGCGGTTGGTGTGATTGGTCAGGGTCATCGCGACGGTCGGCTCGCCGGGGTGGGTGACCGGCACCGTTCCGGCCGAGGCGAGTCCGGCGCCCCCGACGGCGATGGCGGCGGCGATCCCGGTGCCGGCGAGAACGGCGAGGGTGCGGTTCTTGATGTTCTTCGACATGACGTGCTCCTGGTGTCTGTGACGTCCGGTCCCGGTGGGGCTGGGCTGTGTTTCTGACACCAATGACTTTGCCGTGCAACGCCACCACGCAAACCCCACCGACCGGTGGATCGGCCGGTGGATAGGTGCCTCCCCCAATCGGGGGAGGCACCTGTAGTCCGGTGGACTCCTCAGTGCCCGGCGAATGCCTCCGCCAACCACCAGGAACCGCCGTCGCTGGTGATCTTCGCGTCGATGACCAGCGGCCCCGTCGTGCCGCCGGCCTCGTACGACTCCAGCCAATCCCGCACCACGGCCAGGTCGCCCACCTCGCGCACCGTCACACCCGTGGCACCGAAACCCCGTGCAATGGCGGCGATGTCGGTCTCCGGGAAGGTGACCGTGGACATGTCCGCGTTCCCGAAATGATGCACCTCGGCGCCATAGGCGGAGTCGTTGTACACGATCACCACCAGCGGAAGCCGTTCCCGTACAGCGGTGTCCAGTTCGCTGATGGCCATCAGGAATCCGCCGTCACCGGTCCCCAGCACCGGTAACCGGTCCGGCTGTGCGGCGGCCGCACCGATCGCCGTGTACAACCCGAGCCCGATCGACTGGTACGCCTGCGTGAAGCAGAAGCCGAACTCGTCGGGCACCGACAGGTGCGTCGACGGGTAACCCATGAAGTTCCCGGAGTCGATGGACACGATCCGCTCGAGGGGCAACAGCCGATCGAGTTCGACGGAGAGCAGGCGAGGATCGATACGCTCGTTCGTGGACGAGTCCGCTATCGGAACATCTTGCCACCGTGACGATTCCACGATCCGTGCCTTCACCTCGTCGGTGCGGTAGCCGACCGGTGCCGGGTCGCCGGTCACCACCGCAAGAGCATCGACAGCGGTCAGTGCGCAATCGCCGACCACCCCGACGTCCACCGGACGATGCGCGCCGATCGCGTCGACGTCGTCGTCGACCTGAATGACGGTGGTGTCGGCGCCGATCAGCCGACCGTGGCGCATCGTCCACATGTTCAGCGCGCACCCCCAGCCGACGATCAGGTCCGCCCCGGCGATGAGGTCGGCGCTGGTGTCGGTGGAGAAGCCGCCGGAGATGCCGAGGGAGAAGGGATCGCCGGCGAACAGGCCATTCGTGACCGCCGATGTCGCGACCAAAGCGCCTGTCGCCGCTGCCAGTTCGGCGATCCGCGGACCCGCACCCCGGCCCCCGCGGCCGGCCACGAAGACCGGCCGCCGCGCATCACGCAGCGCCGCAACCAGTCTCGTCACCGATTCCGCGTCGGGACGGACCCGCGGTGGCGTGACATCGACCCGGATCGGGCCCACCGCAGTACCCTCGGACGCCGCCACATCGATGGCGACGTTGAGTACCACGGTGCGTCGTCTCGTGACCGCGGTCCGGTACGCGCGGATCACGTCGGCGACCGCGGTGGCCGACGAGTACACGCGGTCGGCGACCGCGCCGACGCTGCGGACCAGGTGTTCCTGGTCGATGCGGAAGTTGGATCGCAGTGCGGCGGCCGGGCTGTCGGCGGCCAGGACGATCATCGGGGTGCGGCTCTTGGCGGCCTCGGTGATCCCGGTCATCGCGTTGGTCAGGCCGCAACCCTGATGCAGGGTGACGACGCCGACGCGCCCCGACATCCGCGAGTAGGCGTCGGCCATGGTCGCGGCGCCACCTTCGTGGCGCGCGGCGGTGTAGGGCACCCCGCCGGCGCGCAGCGCATTCGTCATGACGAAGTTGCCGCTGCCGACCACCCCGAAGGCATGCCCCACACCGAGATCGGCGAGAACCCGGCCGACCACGTCGGCGACCGTCGGGCCGTAGGTGACCCCGGAATCCATCAGTTCGCGCCGTCGATCACCGCAAGCACCCGCGACGGGCTGCCGGTGCCGCCGACGATGGGCAATGGGCTGACGATCAGCACGGCTCCGGTGGCCGGCAACTGCCCGAGGTTGCGGAGTGAGGTGACGCCGTACTTGTCGTTACCGAGGAAGTAGTTGTGCACCGGGAATGCCGGATCGAAACCGCCGGCAAGGCCCGCGTCGACGCCGACGGTCTCCACACCCAGGCCGGTGATCTCCCGTTCGGTGGCCAGCCACTGCGCACACTCGACGGTGACGCCCGGGGTGTGTGAGCCGGTGTCGTCGGCGTTGAGGAACGCCGCCTCGGAGTGCCCGCGTGATTCCCACCCGGTGCGCAGCAGCAGCCAGGCACTGGCGGCGAGGCGACCGTGCTCGGCCTCCCACGCCTCCACATCGGCAACGGTGAGCAGGTAGTCGGGGTCGTCGGCGACCTTGTCGGTGAGGTCGAGCACCGCGGCCGGCCCGATCAGCCGCCGCGGCGGGATCTGCGACACGTCGTCGCCGTCGCGGCCGGTGATCCAGTGCACTGGGGCGTCGAGATGGGTGCCGATGTGCTCGCCGGTGTGGATGTTGTTGTGCCGCCAGAAGGGGCCGGGCTCGTTGTAGGCGCTGACTTCTTCGAGGCTGAAGTCGATCAGGTTGACGAAGGGTTCCGGCAGCCGCAGGGCGGGCGTGTCGCTGCTCAGCGGGGTGGTGAGATCGACGACCTGCAGTCGCCCGCCGGCGAGCGCGTCGACGAAGTCGGACAGGATCGAGGCGGTGTCGGATGTGGTCATCGTGGCTCCCTGTGCTGGTGATATTTGCGGTACGGCTGGGACTCATCATGCCCGGCGACACGCACCGAACCTGCGGATCGGTGCCGCGGGGTGCCGATTATCGTGATCGCATGGCGCCGTTTCTGCCATTGGACATCGATCCCAATGAGCTCGAGTACGACTTCGACCACGCGACCGTGTCGCGGGGCGTGGAGTATGCGAATGAACGCCGGATCAGCGACCTGAAGTGGAGCGCCGACGGTCTCGTTGTGGGTGGGCGGTGCCGCGGTGCCCGAGGACAGAGCTATCGGGTCGAGGCCGATCTCGATGACGTCGGTGGGGGCGATCGGGAGCTGATCGAGACGCGGTGCAGCTGCCCCGTCGGCTACAACTGCAAACACGGTGTCGCGTTGTTGCTCGCCGCCAGCTACCCGCAACCCGGGTTGTCGATCGTCGACACCGCATCGGCGAGTGCGTGGCGTCGCCTGCTCGGTGACCTGGCCCCCGACACCCCGGACGTGTCCGAGGTCGCCGGTAACGCGCTGCTGGGAATCCTCGTCGAGATGCCGGGAGCCACGGCGAACACCATCGAGGCGCCGACGCTCCGGCTGGTCACACCCGGCAAGACCGGAGCGTGGGTACGGACCGGGGTGAGCTGGCAGACGATCGAACCCGGTCACCGGTCGGCGTGGAATCGGTCGACACGCGACCATGCACCCGGATACTTCGTGCCCGAACAGCTCGGACCGGTGCGAGCCATCGGACGGGCCTTCCGCGCGAATCACCCCTACGGCATGGACCAAACCCTGGATCTGGCGTTGGCGCCGGCAGAGATCTGGGATCTGCTGGACGCGGCCGTCGACGCCGGCGTCACCCTGGTCGCCCACGCCAAGACCACCCACACCAGCACCATTGCGTTGCTGAGCGGTTCCTCGGCGCAGCTACGGGTCATCCGCGACGACGAGGGACTCGCCGTCGCCCCGAGCATCGCCCTCGACGGATACACCTGGGACGGATCGCCGGCCGAGATGATCGGCGACCCGGAACCCCACGGCATCGTCGCGCGCTCCGAGGACACGCTCCTGCTGGGGCCGTTCACGCCACCCCCGTCGATCGACGCGCTGCAGGAGTTGTTCTCCCGTGGCGTGGTGCGCATCCCCGACGACGAGGCCGAGGAGTTCACCAGCGAGTTCCTGCCCCGGCTCGTCGACGTGATGCCGGTGCAGGTGGCCGACGACGCCCTCGAGGTCGCCGAGACCACCGGACCGGAGTTGCTGCTCACCCTGCGGCCGACGGATGCCGGCACCCGCGCGACGTGGGAGGTCGTTTATCAGGTCAACGGGCAGCGACGCACCTTTGAAGGCGAGCACCGGTCGGGGATTCGCGATCGCCGGGCGGAAAATGCTGCGTGGCAAGCGATTCGGCCGCATTTGGAGCAGGCGGCGCGTCTGTGTGTGACGTGGCGCCGACAGATGATCGCCTATGCCGCGCACGTGGTCGGCGGCCCGGGACTGATCGAACTCGTTCAGCAGGACCCCGATGATCTCATCCGCGCGGCCGACATCCGGCAACTGACCCGATCGCTGGTGTTCACCCCGATGGAGACGGCGATGCTGCACGTCGAGGTGATCCCGCAGCTGGAGGAGCTCGGCGTCGAGGTGGCCATCCATGGTGAGGTCCTCGACTATCGGGAAGCGCGGTCGGCGCCCCAGATCTCCATCGGCGCAGATGGTTTCGGCGACTCCGACTGGTTCGGCCTGGCCATCACCATCGACGTCGACGGACAGTCGGTACCACTGCCGGATGTGCTGGCCGAACTCTCCGCGGAGGCCACGCACATGCTGCTCGCCGACGGGACCTACTTTGCCCTCGACACCCCGGAGCTGAGTCGCCTCGCCGCACTCGTTGCCGAGGCAAAAGCGTTGGGCGAGTTGGAGAACGGTCAGGTTCGGCAACGTTCCGTCAACGCCACGCTGTGGGAGGAACTGCTCGCGCTCGGCGTCGTCGACAAGGAGCTGGCGGTGTGGCGATCCCGGATGGAGCGCCTTGCCGCCGCGACGCCGCCCGAACCGTGCCCGACGCCGGACGGCTTCCGGGCCGAGCTGCGTGACTACCAGACCGCGGGTCTCACCTGGCTGAACTTTTTGTGGGAGAACAGGATCGGTGGAATCCTCGCCGACGACATGGGGTTGGGCAAGACCGTCCAGACACTCGCGATGGTCGCGGCAGCACTGAACGAGGAGCCGGACGGCCGCTTCCTGGTGGTGGCGCCGACCAGCGTCATCAGCAACTGGGTGGCCGAGGCCGAGCGCTTCGTCCCCGATCTGGACGTCCTCGCGGTGACCGCGACCAGTGCGCGTGTCGGTGTGCCACTCGCCGAGCGGGTGGCCGGCAAGCAGGTCGTCGTCACCTCGTACGCGCTGATGCGTATCGGGTTCGACGAGTTCGACGAGATCGACTGGACCGGAATACTTTTTGACGAGGCGCAGTTCGTCAAGAATCACAACAGCAAGGGATATCAGTGTGCGCGGCGGCTGCGCGCCGATTTCAAGGTCGCCATCACGGGAACGCCGATGGAGAACAACCTGATGGAGTTGTGGGCGCTGCTGACGCTGACGGTGCCCGGGCTGTTCTCCTCACCGAAGACCTTCACCGAGTTCTTCCGCAAACCCATCGAATCCGGTCAGGAACCCGAACGGTTGGCGTTGCTGCGCAGGCGGATTCACCCGGTGATGTTGCGGCGCACCAAGGAGCAGGTGGCCGCCGATCTGCCGGCCAAGCAGGAACAGGTCCTGTCGATCGACCTGAACACCAAGCACGACAAGATCTATCAGACCCGGCTCACCCGGGAACGGCAGAAGGTCCTGGGGCTGCTCGGTGACTTCGACGAGAACCGGTTCGCCATCTTCCGGTCACTGACGATGCTTCGGCAGCTGAGCCTGCATGCCGGGCTGGTGGAGGACAAGCACGCCGAGGTCGCCTCGGCCAAGATCGATTATCTCGCCGAGCAGATCCCCGAACTCATCGCAGAGGGCCACTCGACGTTGGTGTTCAGCCAGTTCACCGGGTTCCTGCGGCTCATCGAGGACCGGCTCGTCGGGCTGGGTATCGATGTCAGCTATCTGGACGGTTCGATGTCGGCGAAGCAACGCGGCGCCGAGATCAAGCGCTTCGCCAGTGGGAAGACCCAGGTGTTCCTGATCAGTCTGAAGGCCGGTGGGTTCGGTCTCAACCTCACCGAGGCCGATTACTGCTTCGTCTGCGATCCCTGGTGGAATCCGGCCAGTGAGGCGCAGGCCGTCGATCGCGCGCATCGGATCGGCCAGACCCGTCCGGTCAATGTGTACCGGCTGGTGTCGGCAGGCACCATCGAGGAGAAAGTCGTTGCACTTCAGGAGCGTAAACGCGAACTGTTCAACGCGGTCATCGATGAGGGTGACCTCTTCGGGTCGGCGATCAGCGCCGACGACATCAGGGAGTTGATCGGCGGGTAGCGCGTACGAGATGTTGCCCGGGGCGATGTAGTCGGGGCCACTACTCGGGTATGTTCACCGAACCTCACAGCGTGGCCGGTACGCGAGGGATGTCACCGGACCTGCACACCCGTATCGGAATCATGACGCCGCGCCGACCGTTGACATGAGTGTGGCGTGACTCCGTCGTCGGCGCCTGCAGCCTTGCGCACAGGAGTCCCGCGAAAGGATCGAGGTGTGCGATGAGTGTCGATGTGCGACGTGCCGGCCAACCGGAAACCCACGAGGAGCCGGTGCAACCGCGTGCCCTGCTGCCCACCGACGATTCGTTCTTCGACGCCCCCGACGACGTGGCGTCGCTGACGCCCGGTGAGGTCATCCGCTCCCGTCAGGTCGAGCTCAAGGACTTCTGGGCGTCGCACCACCAGAGTCAGGCGTGGCAGTTGCTGTACCGCTCCACCGACCTCAACGGGGTCGCCGGAGTGGCCGCCACCACGATCGTGCTGCCCCGGAAGCCTGCTCCGCACGGCCGGTTCATGTTGCTGTCGTTCCAGTGCGCCATCGACGCCGTCACGTCGGCATGCTTCCCGTCCTACGCACTGCGCAAGGGTACGGGCGCCACGCACGCGATCGCGCCGTTCGAGTTCCTCGTGGTGCGTCGTGCGCTCGCCAAGGGCTGGGCCGTCACGATCCCCGACCATGAGGGCATGCTCGGCGCGTGGGGCGCACCGCGCGAACCCGGATACCGCACCCTCGACGGCATCCGCGCGACCATCAACTTCGCCGGCAAGCGACTCGAGCCGAACACACCCGTCGGTTTGTGGGGCTACTCCGGTGGCGGCATGGCCACCGCGTGGGCGGCGGAGATGGCCCCGACTTATGCGCCGGAGCTCAACCTGATCGGCGCGGTCCTCGGATCTCCGGTCGGCGACATGGCGTCGGCATTGTTGCGTCTCAACGGTGGTTTCCACGCCGGCCTGCCGCTGATGGTGATGGCCGGTCTGCGCCGGGTGTATCCGGCGTTGGACGCGGCCTTCGAGGCACACCTCACCGAGACGGGTCGGCGCGACCTCGCCGCGATCTCCGAGATGGGGACCGTCGACGCGCTGCGCGAGTTCCGTAACCACGACATCGGCGACGACATCGACATCCCGATCGCCGACTTCCTCGCCCAGCCCGAGATCGTCGAGATGATGACCGACCTCGGACTCGGCTCCCACGAACCCACCATTCCGCTGCTCGTCATCCAGGCCGTCCACGACGAGGTGATCGGCATCAACGACATCGACGAGCTGACCGCGAACTACCGTGACTACGGCGTACCGGTCACCTACATCCGCGACCAACTCAGCGAACACTTCACCCTGCTCCCGTTCTCGGGTCCCCTCGCCGTGAAATGGTTGTCGCATCGACTCGAGGGCCGTCCCGCACGTGACCGCACCGTCACTTCACTTGTGGGGCAGCCACGTCCACGGTTCATGCGCACCCGTCGACGGGCACCACTCGCCGGTGGAGCCGAACCGTCACTCGCCGCATCGTCCGCTGGTCGAGCCGGTCCGGAGCGATAGCGGAGGACCGTGTCGAGGCCCCCGTAACCCGACGCCGAAACTCAACCCGCCAGTCCAGGAACCTCGGATTCGAGTCGCGCCCGTACGCCGAGAGCGGCCTGCACTGAGTCGCGAATCGCGGTCGCGAGTTTTGACAATGTCGGCTCGGACAGCTGCAGGAGATCCACCGACACATCCGAGCCGGGTGCGGCGAGTCCCTCGTCACGTACGACATCCCAAGCCTGATACGAGGGTGGCACGATGCCACCGAGGTTGATGACATCGGCAACGATGGCGCGCACGGAAGTGACGTCGACACCGGGCGCCCGGTCGACGTAGACCGAGGTTTCGGCGCTACTCATCACGGCCCCACGATACCGCGTCACCACTACCCATGAATATCAGGATCTCGCGGAGGCTGCGGCCGGAGACTCTCACGACGTTGGCGACCGCTCTGGTCGCGGTTGTGAGGTCGAGCGGGGTGCCGCTGGCGTCGAGCACTACGCGGTCTGTCTTCAGCGCTGCTCTGCGAATCTGCTTGTAAACCGCGTTCTCTGTTCCGACGGAGGTGCTCTTGATCTCCACCGGCAGACCGTCCACGAGTGCGTCGGCATCGGGAAGTTCGCTGGTGTCGTCGATCGACAGCACCCGAAACCCAAGGACGCGCAGCCTTTCCGCCGTGCGTCGTTCGCTACGTTGGAAGTGACGATCGGCGTCGACTTCAGGGGCAACGCGCTGCTCTTCGTAATACCGGGCCGCTGTCTTTCTCAAAGGGCGATCGAGGCCACCGGGTTTGTCGACGATCGTCAACTGGGGGAGCTCATCAAATAGGATGGCGCTGCCTCCAATCGATGTGAGCTATGCCCCTGAAGGGCTGGTCACCGCACGATCTTCTCGTCATCTCAGATCATCAGCCCCCACCTCAATCCTGTTGTCCCGCAACGTACCCATGTCATCGGCGAGGAACTCGACGCGGGTAACACCGACGGTGCATGTCCGCCGAACGTGGTGATGCCCGCAGATCTGCAGGCGTGGCCGCAGCGCACTGCGTGCCACCCCGACGATGGCCGCAGATTCCTGTGCGTACGCGAGCGCCCGCGGTGACCACATCGGCGCACGGGAGGCCGGGTACAGATTCAGCTCCGTGATGGCGTCATCAGGAGCGTCATGGGTGATGAAGACGTCGACGTCGCGACCTTCCACCTGCCCGATCGAGGACTCCACATCGTCGGCAGTGGGTGATTCCTCCGGCCACCAACTGACGCCTGCACGACGCTGGTCCCGGTCGATGCTGTTGGCGCCGGCGAGGCTAGCGAAGACCGCACCATCCCACTCCCAGACATTCGTGCGCTTCGCGACCCGGATGCTCGGATGTCGACGAGACCTCAGGAAGCCGTCGGCGTCGACACTGGAGAATCCGAAAGTCTTGTCGCCGAGCGTAAGTCCCGGCCAGTACTCGTGGTTCCCGGGGATGACGTAGAGGGTGCGGTCACCGAGCCGTTCGGCGACGGTACGTAGGTACCGTTGCCCGGAGGATCCCGACCACAATCCGAAATCGCCGACGTGGATCAGCCGGGCATCATCGTCGGCCGGCGCGGCGTCGAGGGCGTCGGCGGCGAACAGGGCATTGCCATGCCAGTCGCCGAACGCGATGAGCGTCACCACAGCCGGTATGTGGTTGTGGTGACCTCGAAACCGTGCTGTGTGGAACGGGTTTCGCAGCGCACTCCAGCGGCAGGCGTCGGGGTTACGGAAGCGGCGACGCGTGCAACCGCGACCCCAGAGAATCGTTGCGTCATCGAAGCGGATCCTTCCAACCGTTGAAGTGCGGTGTCACTGAGGACGTCAGTATGCCCGGCAGCTACGACAGTTCTCGTTGCCGAGGAGTTCCGACGAGGCCGAGGGCAATACGGTGCGGGCGGTTGATGCAGCCGGACATCCTTGTCGGACCTCTGGCATAGGGTCAACGACATATCGGTTGAGAGGACGGGGCGATGACGATGAGTTCACGGGCGATGGGTCGACGGTGGTCGAGGATCATTCTCTGCGTGGCGCTGCTGGGCGCAGTACCGCTCGGGGCGGCGTGTAGTGACGCCGACGCCGCGCAGACCTCCACGGTTGCGGGTTCGGCCACGGTGAGTTCCCTGGCGGCGAGTTCGACGGCAACGGTCGTCGACGTGGACCCGGCCGACTATCAACAGTCAGGCCAGCCGGGGTACTACCACTGGTCTTACGGCACGTCCCCGCTACGCGAATGTGCGATCTACCCGGGCGAGAACGGCGCGCCGACCCTGTTGTGCGCGGCCACATTTCCGCCCGGAACCCCGGATATGACCAACGACGTGTTCACCGGACCGCCCAACAGTGTCGTCCTCGCGGGTGAGAAGGTGGAGAACTACCTACAGCCGGAATGGGGCCCGACGACGCCGAAGCCGTTGCCCGTCGGACACCGGATCACCGTCTCCGGGCTGTCCTGCACGACGCTCGCCGAGGACTCCACCGAATGTCATTCGCTGGCAGCAGGATTCCGCATTGAGGCAGGAGCCGTGGTGGAGCGACACGACGGGTGAGGGGTGTTGGTCGACTGGGCTGCCAGCCGTGACCGGGTGAACCTACACATCGCGGTGATGGCCGGCTGAAGCCGATTCAGGCGGGTGCGGGTCGAATCGTCGTTGGGAATTTCCCAACGGCAGCGTACGGTGGAACGGGTGAACGACATGACCGCGATCGGCGACAGGATTCGCGAGCACATGCCGGCCGGGATGAGTCAACGTCAGCTTGCAGAACGTGCGGGTATGACACCCGACGCACTGTCCCGCGCCCTCAACGGGCAGCGTGGGCTGTCAAGTATCGAGGTCGCGCGGATCGCCGAAGTCCTGGGCGCTGATACACATTGGCTGATCACGGGTACGCCCGACCCGTTCCGGGTGGACATTGCGGCCCGGCACGCGTGGGATGCGCAGACCCGCACCCGCACGAATGCCGGTCGCGGCGAGGACCAGGCCGCGCTGGACAAGGTTGTCGATGTCTACCGCGCAGCCTTTCCGCGTGGCGCCGCGGCGTCGAAACAGCTTCCGCGATCGCCGACGATCATGCGGGAGCGTCTCGGCGAGGACTTCGTGTTCACGTTTGTCGAGAATGTCGAGCGTTCGTTGGAAGTGGACGTCATTCGGATTCCCGGGCTCAGCACCGATTACTCGTTGCGACTCGGCGATCGGGGCATCATTGTTCTGGCGAGCATGTCGAGTTGGTTTCGAAGCAATTGGTCACTGGCACATGAGCTGGGCCATCTGGCGCTTGGCCATCACGACCGACGGACGGCACAGCGGCCCAGGAGCGACAGCGACGAGAGGGCGGCGAACGCGTACGCATCGCAGCTCTTGATTCCTGCGGTGGCAATGGACCGCGTCGCCGCGGCTGCCGATGAACACGAAGTGGCGTCAATCGTCTGGCAACTCGGTGTCTCGACCGAATCGCTGAGAAACCGGGTCGACACGTCGCGAATCGCTTTCGATGCTTCAATTGCGCAGGCTATCAACAAATCCACGCTTCGGCTGATGCGTGATAATCCGACCGCGGTACCGCGTGGCGACGCATACGGTGATCCGGTCGCCGCGCGTGAGCGGGCGTCGTCGGCGCGATACTTTCCGCTGTCGCTCCTGGCTGCGCTTCGCGAGCAGACCATGATCGGGGCGGCGTCACCGGTGCACCTGGCGTGGGCACTCGACGTTCCGATCGATGATCTGGACTTTCCCGAACCTGACGACGACGCGGACGCCTTGCGATACGCAGCAATGGTGAGTGAAGCGGTGGGGCAGTCGGCCGGAACGACACTGTCGCCGGGCCCTGATACGTGAATTCTTTGACGTGGCGCGAGATCGCCACGAGGTCCGACGCTGTGTGCCTTCAACAATTCACGTGTACAACGGATCGACCGCGCACACCAGGGGGTCGAAAGCTGCCGCACCCCAGGCGATGGGAGTGGGAGGCACAGAGCTACCTACGGTCGGCATCTCAGGTCCTCAAGAGTGGCGACGTCCTTCTGGTGGGCGAGAATGGCGTTACGATCTCGGCGTGCGCCCACATGAAGCTCACGCCGATCGATGACAGTCTGGAGGTCTTCATTGCCGTTGCCGCCGTGAATATTTCGATTCGCGGGCACGGTGGTGCCGTCGCTGATGAACTACTAAGTCGTTGCATTGATGCCGGGAGAAAACGTGCCTCCGAGATGGGCCGGGCACGTCTCGTTGTCACGGGCAACATCCATGTTGAGAACTTTCCGAGTCAACGCATGGTCATTCGCGCCGGACTCGAACCAGTGGGCCTGCCGGTCGGCGACTACCAGAGGTGGAGGCTCGTACTCGCGCTCCGGTGAGCCTTGTTCGCGTGGTACAGCAGCCTGTTCGGCGGCACCGTTCGCGACGAAGTTCAGGCCGACGACAGCGGCGTCGAAGTCGGCACAGCCGCCGCGAGAAGTGCCGCACCTCTCGCACATACAAGTTCCGGCTCCTTCGGCGTGACGACTGCGCAGTCGAACCGTTCACTGACAACCGCGGCCAGCAGTGGAAAGTCGGGAGCGCCACCGATCAAGACGACGTGATCGGGTGTCCGTCCCGCCGGCGCACATCGCTGCAGCGCGTCCACGACCTCGACGACCTGTGGGCGGGCGAGACCGTAGAGATCGTCGAGGGTGATCACCACGTCGTGATGCTCGAGGCCGCGACGTCCCGGAGTCTCGATGTCGAGATGAGTGGCCATGCTGTGCAACGAGATCCGAACCTCAGCGCATCGCGCGCGAACCTGGGCACGCAGCGCCGGATGGGCCGGCACCGGATACCCGGAGCGAGACGCCTTGGCCAGAACACGACGCTCGAGCCGATCGTCGAGGTCGGCCACGCCGATACCGGGGAAACTGTGCGCGGTGACGGTGCTGAGATGACCGGAGTGCGGTCGGCGCGCGTACCCGACCACCGCTGAGGACCCACGGAGGTCGCACACGGCGACGCCATGTGACTCGTCGAGTCCGGTGGTGTGATCGATCCACTCGAGAGCCGCGTCGAAATCCGGTGCGAGAAGCGCGCGTTGACCGTGGAGCCCGGCGTGGACGAGCGCTCGATGAAACGATGACACCTGTGCCACAGTCCAATACGCCGGATGTGCGATGAGAACGCGGGAGGCGTGGGAGTGCACGGAGTCCTCGACGGCCGCGACGATCTGCGCGATGAGTGCTCCGGCCAGATCGTCGGCGAGACGGGCCGGTCCGCCCGACGATGTGGACAGTGGGCGCGGATCGCCGAGGTGGTCGAGGAAGTGACGGTAGATTCCGTCCTGTCGGCCGCGCCCGGGCAGTGTCGGCGATGATTCGGCGGGCCACCGGACTGCGACGGGGAAGATCTGGTGGGATTCGTGGAATGCGCTACCCCCGGGCGACGGGTCATCGCTGACGACGGCCAGCACCCGGTCGGTCTGAAGATGAAGTCCGAGAACGATACTCATGGGAACCTCCGCGGTCATGCCTCTGTGCGTAGGTCGGCCCGGGAGGGTCTACCACATCTCAGTGTGAGCCCCTGACATGGGGAAATGCTGATGGCTGGATGTGGGATCGGTAACAGTAGGGCAGCGGTCGGTCGTGCCGGCGGCCGGGGCATCAATCCCACAGAATTTGCGGTCCGGACAGAGCCTCCCCGCATCGACCGGTGCGCAGCCTGGACAGGTCATTCGGTCCCACTGATCGCACGGCCGGCCAGACGGACGCCCGTGACGCGTGCAGAGGACAGGCGTCACGGTCACGCGCGGTTGAAACCGCAGTCGAAATCGCCGGACACCAACTCCGCACGGTAATCGCACTCGCCGCAGACGTAGGAGGTTGCGTCGCCCATGGCGTCACGCTCCGCGGCCACGATCGCCGAATGGTGGGATCGGCGTGCAGCATTGCAACCGACACGTGCCCGGCACGTCTGCCACCTCGACGACCTCAGCCCCAGACGATATCGATACGGCCCAGTGGCGCCACTTGTCTCGCCGCATACCAG
The DNA here is from genome assembly GCF_040044975.1 of Gordonia oleivorans. NCBI lineage: Bacteria > Bacillati > Actinomycetota > Actinomycetes > Mycobacteriales > Gordoniaceae > Gordonia > Gordonia oleivorans. Next base: position 6,243 of record NZ_JBDZDI010000033.1, on the reverse strand, counting down.
ACCGGTGTCGACGGCGGCTGCGTCGAATACAGCCCATGCGCGGCCGACGCCACGCGGTCGTACTGACTGGGCCAGTGGATCGCCTGCGCCAGTTCGGCGAGGACGTCGCGGCCACGCCCAAGCGCACGGGTGACGTGATCGGGGTCCGGCAACAGGTCGGACTTGTTGCCGTTGCAACTCGGGCAGGCCAGGACCAGATTCGTGAGTCCGTCGATGCCGACACGTGACCACGGCAGGACGTGGTCGACGTGCCGGCGCGCCCGCAGGTGGCTGTGGCAGTAGAAGCAGTCGTTGCCGAAGTGCTCGCCGAGGATGCGGGCCGGGCGTTGCAGTGAGACGCGGTCGGCGCCGAACAAGTGGTGCGCGAGGTCGGGCCCCTCGTCGAGGAGTTGCTTGTTCATCCGCCGCACGTCGTCGACCCACGCCAGCTGGAAGGCCGGCTTCACCAGCGGTGCCAGGCGTGCGAGGGTGTGGCAGACACCGGGGAACAGTTCGATGCAGTTGCCGTGGGCCTCGATGACGGCATCCGACGGATGGCCGAGCCACGAGTCGTCGTAGAGGAAACACTCGTGCGGGCCGGTGCCGACCTTCTGAAGCAGCTTGAGTGGGAGTTCTACAAGCTTCTTCTTGATGGCGAGATGTGAGCGGCCATAGATGTCCGGAGCATCGGTGGCAGCGGTGTCGAAAGGAACATCTCGGAGGGACGGTGATGCAACTGCGGAGCGGAGCTTGAGCGTCTCGCTGAGAATGAAACTGTTTCCGGTGTTGGACTGGCGGAGAATGTGGCCGTCGAGGGGACGAGTCTGTCGCCAGTACATGTCCATCAGACGACGTGCGAAGAGGTTGAGGTCAACCGTGATTGCCGCGTCCGGATCATCCGTGACCAACTCGACGGCCAGATCGAGGAGCGTCACCATGACAGCAAGCTTGTACGTCGTGCTGCGCTGACCTTCCTCCAAGACCGCGACCAGGCGTTGGCCGAGGGTCAATGGATCAGTGAAGGACATGGGCAAAGTGTAGGGAGTGCGGCGGGGTTCCGAGCGTGCACGCCGATCCTTCGACTCGGGTGGAGTCGGCAACCTCGGAGACACCCGCGTCCACGGGTCGATGATCCGATGCAGTAGGTAGGCGGACAACTCGGCCATGGGCACCCTGCCGCCGCGCCTGCCTCCTCAGAGGATTGCGAACCAGCAGACCTCACCGGTGTCGGGGAGATGGTCGAGGTAGTCGACGGCCGGACGGATGCGCAGCATCACGTCGTGTGTCGCGCCGGGCCATCCTCGGAAAGGAACCGTGTCGGAGGATGTGAGGTCACCGGCGGCGACGCCGCGGTCGAGGAGGTCACCGACCAGATCGAACATGAACTGCCGCCGGCTTCGAGTGCCGCCCGCCCTGAGTGGGCCGCGGCATAGCCGACGATGGGGGAGAATCCAAGCCAATCGGTGCGAGCGTAGTCGATAGGCAGCTCAGTTCGCGCTCGTAGGCGGATGCCAGGTCACCGTCCACGACGCGCTGCCCTCGCCGCGAAATCATCGAGTGCGCCGAGCACGTCGTTGGCCTGCCACATTCGATTCCGGTTGAAACCGGTGAACTCCTGCAGCACCCCGGCGTCCACCAGCGGGGTGGGTTAGTGTTCAAGTCTGAAAATGGTTGCACGTATTAATGATTCAGGAGGTGCTCATGGCTCGTGACCGCGACTGGTCTCGATCCGAGGTCGAACTCTGCGTGGCAGACTATCTACAGATGTTGACTCTGCAGTTGAATGGACAGACCTTCAACAAGAAGAAGCGCGCCGTCGAGCTGGCTCAGCATCTTGACGATCGGACCCGGGCGTCCGTTGAATTCAAGCACTGCAATATCAGTGCAGTGATGACCGAGCTAGGTTATCCCCTCGTCGTGGGTTACAAACCCCTGGTCAATTACCAAAGACTCCTCATCGATGTGATCGAGCAGCAACTGGATGCGAATGCGCCGGTCCACGACGCTGTTCAGGCTGCGGTTCAGCGACCAGCCATTCCCATCGACATCGTCTTCGACAAGAACATATGGGTTGAGGCACCACCGCCGGGTCAAGACCCTGCAGGCCGCAGTGCGATACTCGATAACTTCAGTCCAGTCCGACGAGATTACCTGGCACAGGAAGCGAGAAACCGATCTCTCGGTAGAGCCGGAGAGCTTTATGTGGCCGAACTCGAGGCTCGGCGCCTTCACGAGGCAGGAGCGAAGTCCTTGAGTGAACGCGTCGAGCATGTCTCTGAATCACAGGGCGACGGACTTGGATACGATATCCTGTCCTTCGAGACGTCCGGGAGAGAAAAACTCATCGAGGTCAAGACGACCGCATTTGACAAATTCACTCCCTTCTACGTGACCCGCAATGAATTGGCCAGGTCTGAAAGCGATCCAAATATCTATCATTTGTATCGAGTATTCGACTTTCGAGAGAGTCCTCGTTTGTTCGAATTGCCCGGGAAGATCGGTAGGAACTGCCGACTCGATATCGCAACATACTTGGCGAGGGTTGGGTGAGGTTGTCAGATCATCCCTCAGCATGGCTGATGGTCGTTCCACCCGACACGAGACCCCAGGCGAACCGGGCAGAGAAGCCCCATGGTCTGTTCTGGCATTCTGGTTGGCTCGTGGCCGAGCGTGATCGAAGGCAGCTTGTGGTCGAAACATCGCCCGGTCGTCGCAGCATTGCTGATCGGCGGGTTGACCCGGAGGTTTCGACGGGTGACTTCGTCCGGGCCGCTCGTTAGAGTTCGGATGTGGGCGAGTCAAGGGCGAACGTATTGGTAGCAGAGCTGCAAGCAGGGGTACCGGAGGTCGGCCAGCTCGTGCGGGTCCGAGGAGCCAACTGGGCCGTCACGGATGTTCACCAGCAAAGCTTCGGCCGTTCCTCCGCTGACGATGCGATAGCGCAGTTGCAGCACGAGGTCGCGCTTCAGTGCGTTGACGAAGACCGTCTCGGCCACGAACTTCGCGTCGTCTGGGAGATCGAACCCGGCCGCAGCACGCTCAGCCACCAGGGCCTCCCTGAGCGCATCGATCCGACGAAGTTCGACGATCCCAACAGGCTGGCGGCGTTCATCGACGCACTGCGTTGGGGTGCAATCACCAGCGCCGACGACGGCACCGTTCAAGCCCCCTTTCGGTCGGGTGCCAACGTCGAGCCGTACCAGCTCACCCCGCTGAAGCGCGCACTCGCGAGTCCGCGCGTGAACCTGCTCCTCGCCGATGACGTGGGGTTGGGCAAGACAATCGAGGCCGGACTGGTGATCCAAGAGATGCTTCTGCGTCATCGTGCTCGGAACGTGATCATCGTGTGTCCGGCTGGCCTGGCCATCAAGTGGCAGGATGAGATGCGCGAGAAGTTCGGGCTCGACTTCACTGTCGTGAATTCCGAGACGATGAAGGCGGTCCGGAGGTCACACGGAATCCACGCCAATCCCTTTACGCTATTCCCCCGCATCATCGTGTCGATGTCGTGGCTCCCTGGTGCGCGTGCGCAGCGGCAACTCCGAGATGCTCTGGCGAGTAAGCAATCTCGATACGTGTACGACATCCTGGTTGTGGATGAGGCCCACCACGTGGCGCCGAGCAGTCCGACACGCACCGATAAGATAGGCCGTGAGCGGCGAGGATACGCGATCGACTCCCAGCGGACGCGAGCAGTAAGAGAGCTCGCCGGGCGGTCGGAGCATCGGCTGTTCCTTACCGCCACCCCCCACAACGGCTATACGGAGTCCTTCGCGGCGCTGCTGGAGATGATCGACCCCCAACGATTCGTTCGTGGCACCTCCATCGATCCAGTGGCCCTGCGTGAAGTGGCGATCCGGCGGCTGAAGCATGACCTGAAGGAGGCAAAAGGCTTCGTCGACCGTAAAGTCCTGCGACTGCCGTACACGCCCACCGTCTCTGAGTCGGAGGCGTACGACCGATTGCTCGCGTTCACTCGTCGACGGGACAGAGCCGTCGCGAAATCCGGTTCGAGCAGGTCCGCGAAGGACTTGGCGACGTTGCTGCTCAAGAAGCGGTTCTTCTCGTCGCCCGTCGCCTTCGCGCAAACTGTCGATGTCTACCTGGACACGAGAATGAGCGGGCTGGACGTGAACTTCGATGCCGCTTATGACGAGATCTTCGGCGCTGATGCTGATGAACTCGAGGAAGGGCTTGTCGATCAGCCCGAGCTCGAGGCGCTCCGCGAAGCAAAGCGATCACTGCCGGAGCTCAGTGACGACGACATCGCTGATCTGGAATGGCTGAGCGAATGGGGGCACAGCTACGAGGCGAAGGTGGATTCGCGACTCGAAGCGCTTCTCCGCGATATCGAGGGGGTACTTCGTTCGCACGGCGACTGGAACAATGAGCGGTTAGTGGTTTTCACCGAGTATGTGGACACGCTGCGGTGGATCAAGGAGATCTTCCGTCAGCAGGGATACGAAGACGGCCGGGTGGACGTCATCGACGGCGCTACCGATGCCGAGGCCCGGGAGCTGATTCGAGCGCGCTTCAACGAAGACCCCACAAAGACTCCCGTCCGTATTCTGCTTGCCACCGATGCAGCTGGCGAGGGCATCGATCTCCAGAACTACTGCCATCGACTCGTCAATTTCGATATCCCGTTCAACCCCAACCGGTTGGAGCAACGTATCGGTCGAATCGATCGATACGGGCAAACGCAGTCACCCGAGATCCAACACTTCGTGCCGGTCGAAGGTGGTGGCTCGGCCCTGAGTGAAGACATGGACCTGCTGGGGCGAGTCGCGACCAAAGTTGACCAGATCATGCGTGACTTAGGATCGGCCAACGAGATCATCGCACCGGACATCCAGCGACAATTCGGTGCACTGGTCACTGAGAAGCCGAAGTCGAAAGCGGAGAAGGATCCAATCATCGGCATGATGCGCGGCGAAAAGGTCCTCAACGAGGAACTAGCGACGCTGGAGAACGATCTGGCCGACAGCCGAGATCGATTGCACCTGAGGCCGGAGAATCTCCAGCGCGTTGTCGAGACCGCACTCGAGTTGAATCAACTTCCTCCGCTTGAACCCGTCGGATCGCAAGACACCGACGTACCAGTGTTTCGCTTGCCCGATCTCGACTCGTCCTGGGAGCAGGTGACGCGCGGCCTCTACACGCGATTGGACCCAGATCACGCTCGGGCTGTCGCTTTCGACCCGACGATCCGTCTGCCCAGAGAGAAAGGAGGTGATCCCGACGTTGTGTACATGCATCTCGGTTCACCCCTTCTCCAGCGCTCCACACGGCGACTGCGCGCAGCGCTGTGGGGCGGGGATCGATCGCTCCAGCGCGTCTCCGCAACAGTGGTCCCGGACCTCGACGAGTCATACGTAGTCGCAGTCACGAGGCTCGTTCTGGTCGGGCGCGCAGGGCTGCGACTCCACGAAGAGGTATTCCTTGCCGGCACGCGACTGGCTCGCCGGCAAGCGGTCGGGCAGCACCGCGCGGAGTCTCTGCTGGAGTCAGCGCTGGATCGCTCTGACTTGCCTGCAGTACCTGCGGAACTGGAAAAGCAACTTGCCAATGCATGGAATTCACTCGGCGACAGAGGATTACGTACCAGGGTGGAATCTGCGATCGCTGATCGGGCGCACAGGCGACAACGCGATGTCGAAAAGCAACTCGCCGATCGGAAGGAAGCGGACCGCCGACGAGTCATTGAGATCTTCGATCGATTCAGCACGACGCTTCGTACCTCACTCGACAGCGCCGAAGAGTTGAGCCGCGACCCACAGCTCGCACTTTTCGACGACGAACGACGGCAGAGCGAACGCGATCTCCGAGAGATTCGCAGGCGGATAGACGATCTCGGGGATGAACGTGAACGCGAACTCGCTGCAGTCGACGCCCGTTACAAAGACGTGCACGCGTGGGAATTCCCGGCCGCAGTCATCTTCGCTATCGCTCCCAAAGACATCGAGAACGGACTGACGCTGCGATGACCACAAAAGCCAAGTCACGACACAAGATCGATGTCCATTCCGATTGGCTCGCGCAGGTCGACACGGACGGTCCCTTTCTCGCACTTCCAATCTTGAAAGACATCTGGCCTGACGGTGTGGAGCGATTGGGAGACACCGACGATCGACTCAATGTTTTCAATAATGCGTACGCGCAGTGGCAACGTGCTTTCGATCGATTCAACGCAGACCCCAACACGCCTCAAGCCAGGGCCACCTATGACAAGGTCAATCGGACGTGGATCCAAACAGTCCTCGA
>NZ_JBDZDI010000032.1:0-43036 GCF_040044975.1 Gordonia oleivorans | reverse complement strand
CACGCCGTCGACCGCATCCTCGACTGGACCCTGTGGCGCCGACGTCACCAGAAACGCGCCCAACAATGCCACCAAAACCGCAGGTCACAACAACAATAAACCCGATCTACGGCTGTAGTACTAAGACGGTGGCGGGTTTCGTGCGCGCCGAGTGGGAACCCGCGCACCCGGTCTCAGTGCGGGCCGATGCCGGCGGCGAGGGTGCGGATGAAGTGGTCCCATTGGTCGGCGATGGTCGCGAGGTCGAGTCCGACGACCTCGGTGAGGTGGGCGACCGCAGATGCTCCGAGGGGAGCCTGGATCGCGATCGCGAGCGCGTCGACGTGATCACCGAATCCCATCTGGCGCAACAGGATCTGAATGTGTTGCGTCGACGAGCGCCAGACCGGGTGCTTCATGAACTCGCCGTTGTCGGCGCCGGCCTCGAGCAGGATGTCGAGGTGATCGGTGGTCATCTTCAGCCGGGCCCGCCCGTAGGCGAGCAGCCGGTCGAGGGGCGGCGCGCCCGGGCCGAGCGGGGACGGACCGGACAGGTACGCCTGCTGCAATTCGGATTCGGAGTGATCGAGGAGGGCATGCATGAGTCCGGTCCGGCTGCCGAACCGACGGAACACGGTGCCCTTGCCGACACCGGCCTCCGCGGCGACGGCATCCATGGTCACCGCCGCCGCGCCGCGGGTGTCGATGAGGTTCTTGGCCGCGGCCAGCAACAGCCGGCGGTTGCGGGCTGCATCGGCGCGTTCGGTCTCACCCGGTGCGGTGAGATGCAGAGGAATCGCGTTCTGCTCGTCGGACACGTGATGAACCTAACTCTTGACGCCGTGGCGAAATATTCGGACCGTGGTCCGGTTGATTCTATCAACTTGTTTTGACCACAGGAGGAGCAACATGACCGATTCGACCGTTACCGTCGTCGCCCTGGTGGGCAGCCTGCGCCGCGACTCGATCAACCGTCGCCTGGCCCAGGCGGCCGCCGACAACCCGCCGGCCGGTGTGACGGTGACCGTCGTCGAGGGCCTGGACCGTCTGCCGTTCTACAACGAGGACATCGACGCCGGTGACCTCGACGCGGCCGTGGTGGCGCTGCGTGAGGACGTCGCCGCGGCCGATGCGGTCCTCATCGCGACGCCCGAGTACAACGGCACCATCCCGGCGGTCCTGAAGAACGCCATCGACTGGCTGTCACGTCCCTACGGACAGGGCGCGATGACCGAGAAGCCGGTCGGCGTCATCGGGGCCGCACTGGGCCGCTACGCCGGGACCTGGTCGCGTCAGGACACCCGCAAGGCCGTCGGCATCGCCGGCGGGCAAGTTGTCGAGGACATCGACTTCGGTTTGGCGACCGCCGGCCTCGCCGACGGTGCGCTGCCGGCCGAGGTGATCGACGATGTGGTCGGTGCGGTGCGGGTGCTGGCCGATCAGGTGCCCGCACGCGTCTGACGTCGTCGCTCGTAGGCATCCACGAGGCGTGTCCCGGATCTGCTCCGGGCGCGCCTCGCGGCGTCTCCGGTGGCCGGCGTCCGGTCGTCGGTATCACCACCGGGTGCGACACGCCCGACGCGCCCGGGACACGCCGGGATTTGAGATTGCGTACCGGCCGCGACCAGCGAGTTTCATGAATGTGATTCACAACTTCTAGTGGTGCTCGGAAATGTCAGGCACTAGGTGTAGTGTTCTCAACACCAGCCGGACCGAGACGCGAGAGTGCCGTAGCGGTAGGAGAAGTTCGATACACGCAGTGACCTGCGTCACGATCTTCACGCTGGGAAATCGGGCTCCGAGGGGTCCGTGACCACACCCGACCGACGAGCATCTGCTGATCATCACGTGACACGAGGAGCGTTCTGCGAATGGCAATCACCGTCTACACCAAGCCGGCGTGCGTGCAGTGCAATGCGACCTACAAGGCCCTGGACAAGCATGGCCTGGAGTACGAGGTCGTCGACATCAGTCAGGACGACGAGGCGCGCGACTACGTCATGGCCCTCGGGTACCTGCAGGCACCGGTTGTCGTCGTCGGCGACGACCACTGGTCGGGCTTCCGCCCGGACCGCATCAAGGCCCTCGCCGCCGCCGCTGCCTGACGCGATCGCCAAGTGCCGATCCGGAGGGGAAGTCGGGATCGGCCGGGCTCGCGCGCAGCACGTGGACGCGGTTGCCTGCCCCGTGAGTGATTCCGGGGCAGGCAACCGGACCACAACTTTCGAGAAGAAGACCTCAGCGGCCGCAGATGGCCGTTCACGATCCGGCAGGCGGTGGGAGAGATGGTGGAACAGCCGACCGGCACACCGCCGCTCATCGTGTACTTCTCCTCGGTGTCGGAGAACACCCATCGTTTCGTCGAGAAGCTGCGGCTGCCCGCGGTGCGCATCCCGTTGATCGACCGGGGCGCCCCGAACGCCGTGACCGCAGACGCCGGGAACGCCGCAGGCAGGATCGGTTCCTTCGAGGTCGACCAGCCGTTCGTGTTGATCTGTCCCACCTATGGGGGCGGTAAGTCCTCCTCGATGGTTGGCGGTGGCTTCGTCCCCAAGCAGGTCATCCGCTTCCTCAACAACCCCCACAACCGCTCGCGCATCCGTGCGGTGATCGCGGCCGGCAACACCAACTTCGGCGAGGAGTACTGCCTCGCCGGCGACATCATCGCGCGCAAGTGCTCGGTGCCCTACCTCTATCGATTCGAATTGATGGGGACCGAACACGACGTCACCCGCGTCCGCGAGGGACTGGCGGAATTCGGCGCCACCATGGTCGCCGACCTGCGTGAACCGGAAGTGTCAGACCCCACGCCTATCGTGTGCGGGTGAGGGGTTCGCACCCCACCCCACGATCACAACAGCCAGCACGTCCACGAATCAGCACGCCCATCACCCGTTTCGACACCCACCAACAGGAGAGTCTCCGTGTCGCCCACCACTTCTGTCTCCGACGTGACCACCGACACCACCACCTCGGCGAGCAAGTCCGGCGTGCACGCGGGACCGGCCGGACACGATCCGGGCGAGCTCGACTACCACGCGCTCAACGCGATGCTGAACCTGTACGACGCCGACGGTCGTATCCAGTTCGAGAAGGACCGCGAGGCGGCGCATCAGTACTTCCTGCAGCACGTCAACCAGAACACGGTGTTCTTCCACGACCTCGACGAGAAACTCGATTACCTCATCGAGGAGAACTATTACGAGCCCGAGGTCCTCGAACGCTACGACCGCGAATTCGTCAAGCTGCTCTTCGGGCACGCGTATGCCAAGAAGTTCCGGTTCCCGACCTTCCTCGGCGCATTCAAGTATTACACCAGCTACACGCTGAAGACCTTCGACGGCAAGCGCTACCTCGAGCGGTTCGAGGATCGCGTCTGCATGGTGGCGTTGACCCTGGCCGACGGTGATACGACGCTGGCACGCAATCTCGTCGACGAAATCATGGAAGGCCGTTTTCAGCCGGCGACTCCGACATTTCTGAATTCGGGAAAAAAGCAGCGCGGTGAGCCCGTGAGTTGTTTTCCGGCCGGGACTCCGGTCGATACCGAGCACGGCCCCCAGGCCATCGAAACACTCAAGCCCGGCGATCGGGTGCTCTCCCACGACGGCACGTATGCCGCCGTGGAGAAGCTGATCGAGAACCCCAATGATCAAGCGCTGGTGTCGATTTCGCACTTCGGACACAAGGAGCCGATCCTCTGCACGCCGGAGCATCCGATCCTGGTCTGGACAACGCGGGAAGTAGACACCATCATCGGCGGCGATGGCGCCGACATCTTCAACGGCTTTGTGTGGCTCGCGGCCAAGGACATCGATCCGTCGGACTTCATCGTCACCACGGCACCCTCTCAGGGGCGGCCAGTGCGACGCCACGACCTGATGGCGTACGTGGGGGAGGGGACATACGAGGAAGTCGATGGGCTGATCCAGAAGGTCAACTCCGACAAGAAGCACCGAAACAAGCAGCGTCACAGCCAGACGTTCAACTCGGTCAATCGGTATGTCGAAGAGTCCTATGACCTCGGATTGATCCTCGGTTGGTATGTGGCCGAGGGGCATGATTCCAAGCGCTCAACGAACAGATCCGTGCCCAACGGTGTGCACTTCACCTTGGGTGCACATGAACTCTTCTATCAGAACGATCTCGCGGACGCCTTCAAGCGAGTCTTCGCGACCGACTTGCGGGTCCATGAGAGCGTCAGCGACCATTCGGTCCGAATGGTGTGCAACAGCAAGGTGATCGCGGAGCTGCTGCTCTCCCTTGCTGGGACCGGCTTCGGTGACAAGCGGCTTTCGGCGGATGTGCTCACCGCAGATGAGGAGTTCCAACGTGGACTGCTCATCGGGCTCTTCCGGGGCGACGGCTGCTCAACCACCGGTGGAATGATGGTGGATCTGGTGAATCCTGAACTGGTCGACCAGGTTCAGTTGATTCTGCGACGACTCGGCATCATGTCCACCGTCCGGCGCTACGTCAACCAGGCGGGCAACATCACGGGTCAGGCATTCGTTCCCGGTACTCCGGGTACCAACGAGGATTTCATTTTCGACGTCGGGAAGAACCTGCACAACTATGTCGGTCGCAAGGGCGCCCTACGGACGACCTATCAGGTGGTCCACGGCCGCCATGTCTATGGCATTCGTGAGCTGAAGCACACCGATCAGACTCCCGAGAAGGTGTACAACCTCCACGTCGAGGGGACCCACACGTATTCGATTCATGGGACCGTGGTCCATAATTGTTTCTTGTTGCGAATCGAAGACAACATGGAATCCATTGGGCGGTCGATCAATTCTGCATTGCAGCTGTCCAAACGCGGTGGTGGCGTCGCCCTTTTGTTGTCGAATATCCGCGAGCACGGTGCGCCCATCAAGAAAATCGAGAATCAATCGTCGGGCGTTATTCCGATCATGAAATTGCTCGAGGATTCTTTTTCCTACGCCAATCAGCTCGGCGCGCGTCAGGGTGCCGGTGCGGTGTACCTGCACGCCCATCATCCCGACATCTACCGCTTCCTCGACACCAAGCGGGAGAATGCGGATGAGAAGATCCGCATCAAGACCCTGAGCCTGGGCGTGGTGATCCCCGACATCACCTTCGAGCTCGCCAAGAACAACGACGACATGTACCTGTTCAGCCCGTACGACGTCGAACGTGTCTACGGCAAGCCGTTCGCCGACGTCAACGTGACCGACACCTACCACGAGATGGTGGAGGACAAGCGGATTCGCAAGACGAAGATCAAGGCGCGCGAATTCTTCCAGACCCTCGCCGAGCTGCAGTTCGAATCGGGCTACCCCTACATCATGTTCGAGGACACGGTGAACCGGGCCAACCCGATCGACGGCAAGATCACCCACTCCAATCTGTGCTCGGAGATCCTGCAGGTGTCCACGCCCTCGACGTTCAACGACGACCTGTCCTATTCCCATGTGGGCAAGGACATCTCGTGCAACCTCGGGTCGCTGAACATCGCCAAGACGATGGATTCACCCGACATCGGCGCGACCATCGAAACCGCGATCCGTGGCCTGACCGCCGTCAGTGACCAGACGGCGATCACCTCGGTGCCCTCGATCGAGAAGGGCAACAACGACTCTCACGCGATCGGCCTCGGCCAGATGAATCTGCACGGCTATCTCGCCCGGGAGCGGATCTTCTACGGTTCCGAGGAGGGTGTGGACTTCACGAACATCTACTTCTACACGGTGCTGTTCCACGCCCTGCAGGCGTCGAACACCATCGCCCGCGAGCGCGGCAAGGCGTTCGCCGGCTTCGAGAAGTCGACGTACGCAACAGGCGAGTTCTTCGACAAGTACACCGAGCAGGTGTGGGAGCCGGCGACGCAGCGTGTGCGAGAGCTGTTCGCCGAGGCCGACATCCACATCCCGACCCAGGATGACTGGCGGGTGCTGAAGGCATCGGTCGCCGAATACGGGATCTACAACCAGAACCTGCAGGCGGTGCCGCCGACCGGATCGATCAGCTACATCAACCATTCGACCAGCTCGATCCACCCGGTCGCCGCCAAGGTCGAGATCCGCAAGGAAGGCAAGATCGGTCGCGTCTACTACCCGGCGCCGTTCATGGACAACGACAACCTGGAGTACTACCAGGATGCCTATGAGATCGGCTACGAGAAGATCATCGACACCTACGCCGCGGCGACCCAGCACGTCGATCAAGGCCTGAGCCTGACCCTGTTCTTCAAGGACACCGCCACCACTCGTGACGTCAACAAGGCACAGATCTACGCGTGGCGCAAGGGAATCAAGACGCTGTACTACATCCGACTGCGTCAGATGGCTCTCGAGGGCACCGAGGTTGAGAACTGCGTGTCGTGCATGCTGTGATGGGCACCCTGTAACAGGCCGCGACATCGGGGGTGCGGATGGCCGAGAAGAAGATCGACTACCGGAAGCGGCCGGCACCGGGGAGTACGCCGGTACCGCCGGTCCAGTCCGGGTGGCCGGTGCCGCCCGCGCAGCACGCTCCGGCGGCCGCGTCGGGTTGGCCCGCGCCGCCCGTCGCGCCGGCCCCACCCGCTCAACCCGGGTGGCCGGGGCAGGCCGCGCAACCGGCCCCGCCGGTAACCGCACCGCGGCCGGTGCCGACCGAGGTGGGCGTCGTCGGCGCCGCGCCCCCGAGTTGGACCACCTTCTGGGTGTTCGGGTCGGTCGTCGGCGTGCTGCTCCTGCTGGCACTGATCTTCGTGGCCACGGGTTCGGCGGTCGGCGTGTTCTTCTTCGGTTTCGTGGGGGGGCATCCTGGGCTTGCTGTACCTGCTGTCGCTCTGGGGAGCCCGGTCGGTGATCGGTAAACCCCAGGTGACCGCCGGTGCTGCCGGAATCTGGGCTCCGCGATTCCAATTGCGCTGGGATCAGGTCAGGGCCCTGGATTTCGTCTCCAACGGCCGCGAGTACTCGAAGATCGATCCCCACAAGACCAGTGTGGCGAAACGACAGATGACCTCGCTGGTGGTCACCTCGCGTGAGCGCGGCGCCAACGGTCGACCCGTGCAGTACGGAACGACCCTGTGCTTCAACCACTCCCACAATTACGAGGAGTTCCGTCAGGCGGTCCGAAGACTCGCCCCGCACGTCGAGTTCCGGACGGACGTGAGTGTCGAGGACACCGTTCTCGACCCGGCGGTCCAGCAGGCGGTGCAGCAGCAGCTGGCGTCGACCGGTCGCCTGGTGGTCACCACCAAACGCGGCAAGGAGAAGATGTCCTTCGACCGAAACGGCGCCACCCTCGGACGCAACTTCGCGCCGTGGCCGGAGATCACCGCTGCGGTGGCGGTCATCGACCTCCACACCGACCGGACCGGGGGAATCTCCACCACCACCCGGACGCAGACACTGGTGCTCCTGACCAATCAAACGAATCCCAACGGCCAAGAACGCCGGTTCCGGCACTCCTACGACGAATCGTTCCAGCCACCCATCGAGTATCTCCTGCCGGTGCTGCGTCAGTTGGCGCCGCACATCCAGGTGGCCGACCAGCGCTGAGGGTAGCCTGCGACGGATGACACCCGAACGCTGGCTCGACGCCATCCGGCTGGAGAGTGATCGGCTCGCCGCCACCACCCCCGCATCGCTCACCCTGCCGGTGCCGACATGTCCCGGCTGGACCGTTCACGACCTCCTCGGACACGTCGGCGCCGTCCATCGCTGGGCCGCCGACCGCCTGATGGAGACGCGACTGTACCGCGGATACGACGGAATCCCGGTCCCCGAGGGCGCCGCGGTGATCGACTGGTACGCGGCCGGACGCGACCTTCTCGTCGACGCGTTGATCTCACGCGACCCGGACTCCCCGGCGAAGACCTTCGTCGGCGAGCGGACCGTGGCCTTCTGGTATCGGCGCCAAGCCCACGAATTGGCGGTGCATCGCTGGGATCTGGAATCGGCCACCGCGCCGGCAGCCCAGGCACCGATCGAGGCCGACCTCGCCGCCGACGGCATCGACGAGTGGCTGGAGGTGTTCGTTCCGCGTTTCATCGCCGCCGGCGACCCCGTGCCCGACGAGGTGCTGGGCCGCACGATCCACCTGCACGCCCACGACCACACCGACCGTCACTGGGTGCTGCGCCCGACCGCCGAGCGATTCGATGTGTCCGACGAGCCCGCGGAGGCAGACGTCGCCATCCGCGCGACCGCCGATGATCTGCTGCTCACCGTCTGGCATCGACGCGCCCTGGACGACGCGGACGTCGTCGGTGACCGTGACCTCGCCGGTGCCGCACTCGAACTCGTCCATGTCACCTGAGGCGTCATCCGAGCCCACCGGCGCCGACCTCATCATCCGTTCGGCGCGGATCGTGTCCGAGGATGGCACGGTCACCGAACCCGTCGACATCAGGATCGCCGGTGGCCGGGTCGCCGACATCGGCGGGGTCACCGCGCACGGGCAGTCGGCCCGCGAACTCGATGCCGGCGGGCGGTGGGTGATCCCCGGACTCTGGGATCACCACGTGCACGTCACCCAGTGGGCGCGGTGGGGTGAGCGGCTCGACGTCTCCGGCTGCACTGCACCGCAGGCGGTGATCGATCGGGTGCACCACCACATCGAGGAGGTGGATTCGTCGTCCGGGCAACAGGATTCGCGCGTGATCCTCGGTGTCGGACACCGACCGTCGCAGTGGTCGGAGCCGGCGTCGGTGACCGCACTCGACGCGGTGTCCGGACGGCATCCGGTGATCCTGATCTCCGGTGATGCCCACAGCGGCTGGCTCAACAGCCGAGCACTGCAGGTCTGCGGCCTCGAGCACCGCACGGGCCTCGTCGACGAGAACGAGTGGTTCGCGGTGTTCGCGCGCCTCGACGAGATCGCACCGACGCAGACCCCGGAGTTCGATCAGGTGCAGCGGGCGATGACCGCGGCCCTGACCCGCGGCATCGTCGGGATCACCGACCTCGAATTCGCCGGCGCACATCGCGTCTGGCCGGAGCGGATCGCCGCCGGCATGATTGCGCCCCGCATCCGCGCCGGGTTCTACCCCGACGCCCTCGACGAGGTCCTCGGGTCCGGTCTGCCCGGTTCTGGTCTGCGCACCGGTGACCCGTTGGCGCACAACGTTCTTCTCGGTCCGCTGAAGATGATCACCGACGGTTCGCTGGGATCGTTGACGGCGCACTGCTGCGACCGCTACGCACCCGAACCCCATCCATTCGGCAAGCAGAACTTCTCCGGTGCCCAGATCCGGGAATTGCTCTCGCGCGCCACCGCGGGTGGCCTCGACGTCGCGGTGCACGCCATCGGCGACGCCGCGGTCACCGAGGCGCTCGATGCCTTCGGGGTGACCGGCGCCCATGGCAGCATCGAACACGCCCAGTTGATGCGCCGCGACGACCTCGTCCGGATGGCCGGCCTCGGGGTGGTGGCGAGCGTGCAACCCGCGCATCTCCTCGACGACCGCGCTGTCACCGAACGTGTCTGGGCGGATCGGGCCGATCGGTGCTTTCTGCTGCAGAGCATGCATCGGGCCGGGGTGGCCCTCGCGCTCGGATCGGACGCGCCGATCGCGCCCCTGGATCCGTGGCTGGCCATCGACGCCGCGGTGTGGCGCGCCGAACCCGGTGAGCCGGCGTGGAATGCCGCCGAACGACTGACCGTCGGACAGGCGTTGTTCTCCTCGACCAACGGGGCGCCGCCGCTCGCCGTGGGGTCGCTCGGCGACGTCGTGCTGCTCGACGACGATCCGTTCGGTGTGCGGCCCCGCGACGTGCGGGTGGCGGCGACCGTCATCGGTGGTGATCCGGTGTGGTCTGCCCTGGGATGAGTGGCGACCAGCCACCCATGATTTGGGGCCTCGTGCGTCACACCATCCCCAGATGTTGTGGTTTTTCACGATCTTGGCGTCGGATCGAGTGTCGGTCCACGATGGCCGGGCGCGACGGCCTAGATTGGTCCTATCGCTCATCGCACCAGCCGCGCTGCGGCGAACTGCGGACACCGACCCGAATCCACCCATCGACCCCGAGGAACAGATGACGGCCACCTCTCACAGCCCCGCCGACGGCGCCCCCATCAAGCTGGTCAGCCGGGTCTCGGCGATCAACTGGAACCGCGTCCCCGATGAGAAGGACGCCGAGGTCTGGGATCGCCTGACCGGAAACTTCTGGCTGCCGGAGAAGGTTCCGGTGTCCAACGACATCCCGTCGTGGAACACGCTGACGGAGTACGAGAAGCAGCTCACCATGCGGGTGTTCACCGGTCTGACGCTGCTCGACACCATCCAGGGCACCGTCGGTGCGGTCTCGCTCATCCCGGATGCGACGACGCCGCATGAAGAGGCGGTGCTCACCAACATCGCGTTCATGGAGTCGGTGCACGCCAAGAGCTACAGTTCGATCTTCTCCACCCTGTGCTCGACCAAGGAGATCGACGAGGCCTTCCGCTGGTCGGAGGAGAATGACCAGCTGCAGCGCAAGGCGCAGATCGTCATGGACTACTACCGCGGCGAGGATCCGCTCAAGCGCAAGGTGGCCTCGACGCTGCTGGAGTCGTTCCTCTTCTACTCCGGTTTCTATCTGCCGATGTACTGGTCGTCGCGCGCCAAGCTCACCAACACCGCTGACCTGATCCGGCTGATCATCCGCGACGAGGCGGTGCACGGCTACTACATCGGCTACAAGTATCAGCGTGGTCTGGAGACGCAGAGCGCGCAGCGTCGCCAGGAACTCAAGGACTACACCTTCGAGTTGCTCTTCGAGCTCTACGACAACGAATCCGATTACACCGAGGCGCTCTACGACGAGGTCGGTCTCACCGAGGACGTCAAGAAGTTCCTGCGCTACAACGCGAACAAGGCGCTGATGAACCTCGGCTACGAGGCGATGTTCCCGAAGGACGAGACCGACGTGAACCCGGCGATCCTGTCGGCCCTGTCACCCAACGCCGACGAGAATCACGACTTCTTCTCCGGGTCCGGTTCGAGTTACGTCATCGGCAAGGCCGTCAACACCGAAGACGAGGACTGGGACTTCTAGCGGGGCACAACCGAAGGACGTCGATGGCGGCTCCCGGGCGGTCAGCAGCGCCGAAGCCGGGGTTGACCGTGACCCGGTTCCGGACCTCGATGATCATGCAGGTCATCTTCATCGGCACGGCCCTTGTCATCGTGGTGACCACCCTGGCCGGGACTCTCGCGTCAGGCGGCAGTACGACGGGTGTGGTGGTCGTGATCGTGATGTTCGTGGTCATCGCACTGCTCGTGTGGTGGATACTGCGTCGCCGAACGCTGATGGTGATCGCCGTCGACGCCACCACGCGAGCCGGATATGTCGAGAAGCCTGCACGCGGCACGGACGCGGGGTGGCGAATCCCGTTGTCCGACATCACGCGTGCGCATGTGGCCGTGCATACGAAGTGGGTCGGGTCGGGAGATGCTCGCACCCAGAAGAAGCGCCAACTCCTCGGCCTCGAGACCCAGGCGTGGGTACCGACGTGGCATGCGCACCCTGCCGCCGACCCGCGGTGGTTTCCCGACCTACCGGATCGCGCTCGCCAGTACGTCGTCCACATGGGTTCATCGGGTGGCTACGGGCGACGACGCCGGCGAATTGTCGCCGCCTTCGAGCCCAGCCGGGTGGAGGTTGTTCTGCACGAGCGCAATGAATGAGCGAGGGTAGCGGCCCCTTGACGGTCCTTCACTCCTCGACGAGCCGGTCGTACAGGTCACCGAGCTCATCGACCGCCTCGGCGATGTCACCCGGCGCCACCCCGGATGCCCGCAGGGCCGCCCGCAACGCCGCGGTGTCGAGGTCGGTCATCGGATTCATCCGCGGCGGTGACGGCAGCGGGGGAGCGGTCGCGCCGGTGCCGTAGAAGTCGACGGTCGGTGGTGCAGAACGCGATTCGGTCCACACGAGCGGATTGTCGGGGAGCCCGGACGGTTCTCCGGACACGTCCTCGATGGCCGCGAGCAGTTCGGGTAACGATGTTCCCATCAGCGTGAGCAGTGTCAGCGGGGTGCGGTCGATCTCGGCCGCGATCTCATAGGTCACCGTCAGTACGTGAATGCAGCGACCCGAGGAGTCCGGGCACGTGCAGTCACCGACGATGTCGGCACTTTCGGTGGGCAGCAACAACTCTCCGAGCGTGTCGGGTTGCTCGCCACGGGCCAGATACATCACGTCGGTGATGCCGCCGGCCGCGGCCAGCAGCGAGACCACCGTGGTGGCGTCGACGGTGCGAACCTCGAGGAACACCTCGAAGGGGTCGAGTTGACTGCCCTCGACGACCGCGGTCACCATTCCATCACCGATGGACACCCGATGCGCATTCCGATCGCGAAAGTAGCTGCGCGCCTTCGTGATCTTGCGGTTCTCGACGATCTCGGAGGTGACCTGCCCACCCGGTCGGCCCTCGACGACGTCGACCAGGGCCCGGGACCACGGCGTCAACGCATAACCGCGGACCGGGGTGGTGCCACGCCGCGCACTCATTCGCTCACCGCCTCGTCGCGGAGCCGGAACAGTTCGAACAGTTCGTCGTCGCCGAGGTCACCCA
Organism: Gordonia oleivorans; assembly: GCF_040044975.1. Taxonomy (NCBI): domain Bacteria; kingdom Bacillati; phylum Actinomycetota; class Actinomycetes; order Mycobacteriales; family Gordoniaceae; genus Gordonia; species Gordonia oleivorans. The sequence continues at coordinate 30,538 of NZ_JBDZDI010000032.1, read as the reverse complement.
TCCAGTTCTCGCCCGTCGACACCGTCAGCCGGGACAACTCGCGCTTCTTGGCGATGAGGTCGTCGACGCGTTCCTCGAGGGTGCCCACGCAGACGAAGCGCCGCACGTGCACCCGCTGGGTCTGACCGATCCGGTAGGCACGATCGGTGGCCTGGTCCTCCACGGCCGGATTCCACCACCGATCCACGTGCACAACGTGATTGGCGGCGGTCAGGTTGAGTCCGGTGCCGCCGGCCTTGAGCGTGGCCACCAGAATCGGCGGCCGCGCGGAGCCGTCACCGCGCTGGAACCGCTCGACCAGCAGGTCACGCTCGCCGCGTGGCAGACCACCGTGCAGCAACGGGATCTCGGTGCCCAGCACCTCGGTCAGCCACGACGAGACCAGTTCGCCGAACACGGCGAACTGGGTGAACAGCAACCCCTGATCACCTTCGGCGACCAGGGTGGTGACGATGTCGGAGAGGAGTTCGAGCTTGCCCGACCGATGGTGGCCGCGGCGCAGTATCGCCGATCCGTCACCGAGGTAATGCGCCGGATGATTGCAGATCTGTTTGAGCCGGGTCAGTGCGGCGAGGACCGTGCGGCGCCGCAGCGCGCGTTGCTGCTTGTCGGCCAGTGCGGCCATCAGATCGTCGATCACCGCGCGGTAGAGGGCGGCCTGTTCGACGGTGAGGTTGGCCCGCACGGTGAGTTCGTTCTTCTCCGGCAGATCGGAGATGACGGCCGGATCGGTCTTCTCCCGCCGCAGGATGAAGGGGCGGGTGAGGGTGGCCAGCCGTCGGACGGTGGCCGGATCCCGGTCCCGCTCAATCGGTTCGGCGAAACGGTTGCGGAACACCGAGGCCGAACCCAGTAGTCCGGGATTGACCAGGTCGATCACCGCACGCAGGTCCTCGAGCCGATTCTCCACCGGGGTGCCGGTCAGGGCGATGCGGTGGGCGGCGGGGATGGCGCGCAGTGCGCGGGCGGCGGCCGTCCGGACGTTCTTGACGTGTTGCGCCTCGTCGACGATGACGTGCCGCCACCGATGTGCGGCCAGCAGATCGCGATCGCGGGCGGCGATGGCGAAGGTGGTGAGCACGACGTCGATGGCGGAGTGGGTCGCGGTGAACGCGGCGCCCTTGGATCGTCCGGCGCCGTGGTGGACAGTCACCCGTAGAGCCGGTGCGAACCGCTCCAACTCGTGAACCCAGTTGCCGACCACCGACATCGGGCACACGATCAGTGTTGGCGTGCAATTGCTTTCGTCTCCACCATCGTTGCGTGCGTCGTGTTCATGACACAGCAGCGCGATGATCTGCAGCGTCTTGCCCAGGCCCATGTCGTCGGCGAGGACGCCACCGATGCCCTGAGCCGACAGGTACGCCAGCCACTCCAGGCCGCGGTGCTGATAGGGCCGCAACACCGCGTGCAGCGACGCCGGGGCCGCCACCGGGACCGGGGCCATCGTGCCCGTCTCGGCGATGGCATCGAGCCAGGCCAGTCCCTGCACCGAGGTCACCGGTACCGGCACGCGGTCGGTGTCGTGCGCGACCATGTCGAGCAGCTCACCCATGTCGGGTGTGTGCCCGGACGTCCGCAGCGCGCGTTGCGCCGCGATGAAGGCGGCCGCGCGGGTCAGCGCGGCGCCCTCGGCGCGTACCCACACCCCGCGGATGCGCACCAGATCGCCCTTCTGACGCGACAATTCGTCGAGATCGGCGTCGCTGAGCGTGATGGCGTCCGGGCCGTCACCCAGGGCGAGTCGCCACTCGAACTCACGGATCTCGCGCAGGCCCACCATGCGGGCCGGGGCGCCACCGCCGGTCACCGGGGCCGCCCGCACCCCGAGGGTGGGCCGCACCTCGGCGATGGTGCGGGGGAGCAGGACCGGGAGGCCTGCCTCAGCCAATGCCTGTGCGCCGCTGGTGAACAGCGCTTCGGCGAGATCGCCGGTGAGCAGGAAGTCCAGCGAGGTGCGGTCGGGGTCGGCGCGACCCAGATCCGGGAATGCGCGCACCGCGGTGGCGAGTTCGGTGGTGATCTCGTCGAGTTCGGTTGCGTCCAGGCGATGCGGGACCACCGGATCGATGTGACCGTCGTCGGAGCGTCGGCAGACCTGCAGACGCCACCGGAGCCGGTGCGGGTCGCCGGGAACCGAACCGGCGGTGAACAGTTCGTCGTCGAGGTCCTGCGGATGATCCGGATCGTCGGGTTCGTGCAGACGGAAGAGCACCGTCGAATCGCCGGCGGGAGCGCTCGCCGTCCACTGCGTCCACGCCGACATAGCGGTCGGGCGGGTGGCCGACGCCGGAACCGCGGAGTCGACGAGGGCCGCGATCAGCGGGGTGGCCGGATCGGCCGCGCCGAGGCGGGTCGCCGACGCGGTGATCCGGGCACGGCACTCGTGATCGACGAGTTCGGCCGCAAAGTCCATCAGCGCCTCGGTGCCGCCGTTGTCCAGCAGCGCCGCCGGTGCGCCGCCGGTGATCACCGCCGACCACGCACGCCACTGCGGTGTGGCCACCGGGCGCCAGACGAACACCGACTCGCCCGCCACCTCGGCGACGGTGGGTGCCACGACGCGGGCATCGACGAAGCGTCTCACCCCGTCGAGAAGGTGGCGGTACCACGCGATGTCGCCGGCGACCGCCACCGAGCGCGTCGCGTCCAGGAACGACACCGCCGACGCCACCCCGAGCGTCATCGTCGCGACGAAGCGACGCCTGCCCGACTCGTCAATCACTCCGACCTGCCGGCGAAATCGTTTGCCGGACAGCAATGATCGCAACGGTTCCGGATACGGTGACCCGGCGGCTTCGGTGTCGTTCCCGTCGGTCTCGTCCCAGACCGAGAGGCCGACGCCGGGACGCCACAGGACATGCAGCGCGGCGGCCGGTTTGGGGGCCGGTGCGGCGACCACGGTGGGTGCGGTGTCGGTCGATGAGGTGGCCGCGGCGCTACTTCTTTCCGAAATAGGTGGCGTTCAACGCGAGGATGACGCGATCGGCGGCGTCCGGGGGCGGAGCCTGATCGGCGTTGCCGTAGCGCTTGCCGAGCACGACGTAGAACGATCCGGTCGGATCGTCGGTGACCGATTCGAGGGTGCCCCGCACCTCGAGGTACCGATACGGATTGTCGGGATCGGTGATGACGAACGAATAGTTCGGATTCTGCTGCAGGTTGGCGATCTTCTTGCGGGCCTTGGTGTGGGTGAACCGCAGCTGCCCGTCCTGCCAGGCGAACCACATCGGGGTCGCATTGGGTACGCCATCGGGTCCGACGGTGGCGAGCACACCGACAATCGGACGGTCGAGCAGGTCGTCGTAGCCCTCGGGGATCGTGGTTGCCATGCCGTCCAGGGTAGTGGGCGCCACCGACACGACTCACCGGCACGATCGGGTGACCTGATGGGTCATCGTGGAGCAGACTGGTCAGTCATGGCCACCCCGTCACTGCCGCAGCCGCCGACGCAGAGCGAGATGCTCGCGACCGGCCCCACGATCTACTCGACCGCCGACCGGTCGATCGGTAAGGCCGCCCGCAAGGTCGTGCCACGCAGTGCGTTGGGTGACTGGGATCCGGATCGGCGTGGACACGATGCGCTCGCCACCATCTTGGCGCAGAACACCATTCGGGATCAGGTGCTGTTGCCGATCCGCCACGGACGCATGTCGGCATCGCCGTGGACCTACTATCGCGGGGCCGCCGCGGTGATGGCCGCGGACCTGGCGTCGCGTCCGAACACGGGGATCACGGTGCAACTCTGCGGTGACGCCCACGTCCTGAATTTCGGGCTGTGGAACACCCCCGAGCGGACCCTGGCCTTCGACCTGCGTGACTTCGACGAGACGCTTCCCGGACCGTTCGAATGGGACCTCCTGCGATTCCTGGCGAGCCTGGTGGTCCTCGCCCGCGAGAACAACGTCGACGCCGTCACCGCCACCGGCGCGGTCCGCGCCGGATTCCAGGGCTACCGCAAATGGATTCGGACGTACGCCGGGTGGCCGATCCTGGACGTGTGGGCGGAGAAGATCTCCGTCGACGACCTCGTCGGGTATGTGGCGTCACCGGCCAACGGAGCCCGGCTCGATTCGTATCTGGAGAAGCGGGCGCAGAAACGCACGGCGCGGGGAGCGAGCAAGAAGCTGACCCATCAGGTGGATGGCCGTCGGCAGATCGTGGAGGACCCGCCGTACCGGATTCACGCACTCAGTGGTTACCGCGACGTGCTCAACGACGTGATCCGCGCCTACTATGCGACGGTCCCGGAGAACATCGCCGCGCTGCTGCGTCGCTTCGATCTGGTCGACGCGGTGCAGCAGGTCGTCGGCGTCGGCAGCGTCGGGATGCGGGTGTTCCTCAATCTGGCCGAGGAACACGAGACCGGCGACCCGATGTTCTTCCAGATCAAACAGGCCGCCGCCTCGGTGTACGAACCGTTCCTGTCGCCGAGCAGTTACGACAACCACGGTCAACGAGTCGTCAACGGCCAGCGACTGATCCAGAGTGCCTCCGACATGTTCCTGGGCTGGACCCGGATCGCCGACTGGGACTTCTACGTGCGCCAGTTCCGCGACGGCAAGGTCATCCCCGACGGACCGCGAGTGGCCGGCGTCATCGAGCAGTTCGCGACGGCCTGCGGACACGTGCTGGCCCGTGCGCACGCGCGCAGCGGGGATGCCCGCGCGATCGCCGACTATCTGGGGACATCACGCAAGGCCGAGGAATCGGTGGTGCGATTCGCCAACGCCTACGCCGATCAGACCGAACGCGACCACGCGCAGTTGGCCACCGCGGTCGCCGACGGGTCGATTCCGTCGGCGCCCGGCTGGCCGTGAGCCCGGTGGTGACGATCAGTCGGAGATGATCAGGCGGAGACGATCAGTCAGAGACGATCAATCGGTGACCTCGTTGAGTTTTCCGGTGGCCACGTCGAAGACGAAGCCGCGCAGTGAGCTGGTCTTGGTGATGAACGGGCTGTTGCGGATCCGGGTGAGTGACTGACGCACGTCCTCGTCGACGTCGCCGAATGCCTCGGCGGCCCACTGCGGCTTCTGCCCGATCTCGTTCTGGATCTCGCGTTTGAAATCGTCGTCGGTGAAGGTCAGCATGCCGCAGTCGGTGTGGTGGATGAGGATGATCTCGGTGGTGCCGAGCAGTCGCTGGCTGATGGCCAGTGATCGGATCTCGTCGTCGGTGACGACGCCGCCCGCATTGCGGATGACGTGTGCCTCACCGTCTTTGAGGCCGAGGATGCGGTAGACGTCCAGGCGCGCATCCATGCAGGCGACCACCGCGACGTGGCGACTCGGCGGCAGCGGCAGCGGGCCGGAGAAGGTGGCGGCGTAGGCGGCGTTGTTCGCCAGGTATTCATCGGTGACAGTCATCTGTCCACGATGCTCGTCGACCTCTGCCGACGTCGACGGTTTCACCCGGTCGGGGTCAAACCATGGCCGGATGCGCATGTGTGGTGAGCTCGCGGTCGGGAGAGCCCGCGTTCAGTGCCAGCGGGCCAGCAGTGCCGTCGAGCGGGCCGCGAGGTCGGCCTGCCAGAAGGGGCCGAAGCTGATCCGGCCGACACCGAGGTCCGCGAAATGGGTCAGGGAGTCCTCGGCGGGCAACCCGATGGCGTTGACCGGGAGCGGCAACTCCGAGGTCAGCCGGCGGTGCACGTCGTCGGCATGCCGGCCGACCGGGTAGAGGCACGTCGCACCCGCGTCGGCGCAGCGGCGCAGCCGGTCGATCGCGCGGTCGACGCGGTCGGCGTCGTCGCCGATCCGACGCAGCAGCACGTCGGTCCGCGCATTGATCACGATGGGCACGCCCGCGGCGTCGGCCGCCTCGCGCAGTGCGGCGACGACCTCGGCGTGTTCGGCGGGTTCGCGGAGCCTCCCGCCCTCGGAGTGCACGGTGTCCTCGATGTTGAGACCGACCGCTCCGGCGTCGAGGAGACCGCCGATGAGGGTGGCCGCCGACTCGCCGTATCCGGACTCGATGTCGACCGACAGAGGTACGTCGACGGCCTCGGCGACCTGGGCGACCCGGGTGCACAACTCGGCAAAGGTCATGCCCTCGTTGTCGGAGCGGCCGATGGAGTCGGCCACCGGGTGACTGCCCAACGTGAGTGCGGCGAACCCGGCGTCGACGGCCAGGGCGCCGACCACGCGTCCCAGACGGTCGGCAGCACGACGGGATCGCCGGGCCGGTGCAGGGCGGCCAGGGTCCGGGCCGCCACGCTGAGATCAGGAGTTGGCATTGAGGGATTCCTTGACGTCGTTGAGCACCAACCACGCCGAGGCCAATCCGCCACCGCCGTACCAGATCTCGTCGTTCACCGACAGCACCCGCTTCCACGTCGGTGCCCCCATGTCGAGCCAGCGATCCGAGAGCAGGACCTCCTCGCCGTGCGCCTGCCCGTCCTCACCCTCGAAGGACACATAGATGAGGTCGGCGTCGGCGTCGGTGAAGTTCTGATCGGTGACGGTGACGTCCTCCGGCCCGCGTTGCGCGGCGGGTCGCTGGACGCCGATCTGGGTCAGGATCTGACCCGCGAAGCTGCCGGTGCCGGCCAGGATCTCCGCATCCTTGGTGAACCGGACCAGGGACACCTGATTGTGGGCGGCATCCATCCGACGGCCGGTCTTCTGTGCCTCGGTGTCGAACTCCTGCAGCAACCGAGTGCCCTCGCCGGAGCGGCCCAGCGCGGCGGCGACCGCGGTGAAACGTTCCTGCCAGTCGTCGTCGGTGGCGATGGTGACCGTTTTCGTCGTGCCGAAGGCGCCGGCGGACGCCGCGGTCGACGGCGTGGTCAGGACGATGTCGGGTGCCGCGGTCTGCACCGCGGCCGCATCGGGTTCGGCACCGATGGTCGGCACCGACGTCAGTTGCGGGCCGAGATACTCGGGCACGCTGCCCGGCGCCGCGGTCACCGCGGTCACCTTCGGGCCGAGTCCGAGGGCGCAGATGTCGTCGAGCAGGGCCGGATCGGTGACCACGATGCGCGAGACGTCGGCCTGCGGGGCGTCGGCGACCGTCGGCGCCAGGCAGGTCCGGGCGTAGTCGCGGTCGGCGGAGACCACGTTGACCTCGGCGATGCGGGTCGTCGAGGTGGAGATGGTCTTGCCGTCGGGGGTCGTCAGCGTCGACTGGTCCTCGGAGCACCCGCTCACCGCCAGGGCCGCGGCCACACCGATCGTCGAGATCGCCATCATCCCTCGGAGTCGAGAGGTGTTCTTAGTCCGTCCGTTCCGGTGGTCACCGCCGCGCTGCACCCGCCCAACCTAGCAGGGGCGCCGACGGGTTTCGCCGACGTCGCAAGCGGGACGGTGGACCGGGGTCGATGGCACCCTGTGGTGAGGCGGCGCGTCGCCCGCATCGAGCGGTCTGACCTGCGTCGATGGCGTCGGCGGAAAATCGAGTACGACAGATCGTAGGACCCACTCGGCCAGGGTGGGTGCAAGGGTTTAGGATCGGTAACCAGCGCTCGGTTTGTTCATGTGCCGACCGACGGAAAAACGCTTCCCGACCGGTCGGGCAAGAGGAGGATCTGTGACCGCGGTAGACCAGCCCACCACGCAAGTGGCACCAGTTCGTCCGTACCCGGAGCGATATCAGCCCAAGGGTTCGTTCATCTACAAGCTGATCACCACGACCGATCACAAGTTGATCGGCATGATGTACATCGTCGCGTGCTTCGCGTTCTTCCTGATCGGCGGCCTGATGGCGCTGCTGATGCGCGCCGAGCTCGCCCACCCGGGGATGCAGTTCCTCTCCACCGAGCAGTTCAACCAGCTGTTCACCATGCACGGCACCGTGATGCTGCTGATGTATGCGACCCCGATCGTCATCGGCTTCGCGAACTTCGTTCTGCCGCTGCAGATCGGTGCCCCCGACGTCGCCTTCCCGCGACTCAATGCCTTCGGCTTCTGGCTGTTCGTCTTCGGCTCGACCGTCGCGATCGGCGGATTCATCACCCCCGGTGGCGCCGCCGACTTCGGCTGGACCGCCTACACCCCGCTGACCGACGCGATCCACTCGCCCGGCGTCGGCGCCGACCTGTGGATCATGGGTCTGGGTGTGTCGGGTCTGGGCACCATCCTCGGTGGCGTCAACATGGTCACCACCGTGGTCTGCCTGCGTGCACCCGGTATGACGATGTTCCGGATGCCGATCTTCACCTGGAACATCCTGGTGACCACGATCCTGATCCTGCTGATCTTCCCGCTGCTGACCGCGGCCCTGCTCGGCCTGGAGGTCGACCGCCAGTTCGGCGCCCATCTCTACGACCCGGCCAACGGTGGTGTGATTCTCTGGCAGCACCTGTTCTGGTTCTTCGGTCACCCCGAGGTGTACGTCATCGCGCTGCCGTTCTTCGGCATCGTGTCCGAGATCTACCCGGTGTTCGCCCGCAAGCCGATCTTCGGCTATTCCGGCCTGATCTACGCGACCCTGGCCATCGCGGCCCTGTCGGTCGCGGTGTGGGCGCACCACATGTACGTCACCGGCGCCGTGCTGCTGCCGTTCTTCTCCTTCATGACCTTCCTGATCGCGGTGCCCACCGGTGTGAAGTTCTTCAACTGGATAGGCACGATGTGGAAGGGCAACATGACGTTCGAGACGCCGATGCTGTTCTCCGTCGGCTTCATCGTGACGTTCCTCTTCGGTGGTCTGACCGGTGTCCTGCTCGCCAGCCCGCCGCTGGACTTCCACCTGTCCGACAGCTACTTCGTCGTCGCCCACTTCCACTACGTGCTCTTCGGCACCATCGTGTTCGCGACCTACGCCGGCATCTACTTCTGGTTCCCCAAGATGACCGGACGCATGCTCGACGAGGGTCTGGGCAAGTGGCACTTCTGGCTGACCTTCATCGGTTTCCACACCACCTTCCTGGTGCAGCACTGGCTGGGTAACGAGGGCATGCCGCGCCGCTACGCCGACTACCTGCCGTCGGACGGGTTCACCACGCTGAACATGATCTCGACGACCGGTGCGTTCATCCTCGGACTGTCGACGCTGCCGTTCCTGTGGAACGTGTTCAAGAGCTACCGCTACGGCGAGGTCGTGACCGTCGATGATCCGTGGGGCTTCGGCAACTCCTTGGAGTGGGCCACCAGCTGCCCGCCACCGCGTCACAACTTCACCGAGCTGCCCCGCATCCGCTCCGAGCGTCCGGCCTTCGAACTGCACTATCCGCACATGATCGAGCGGATGCATGCCGAGGCCCACGTCGGACCGGGTCACAGCAGCGAATCCGCCGAGCACACCCGACGCGATCCGTTGACCGTCGGCGACCACGAGTCCTCGGCCGACTGACCAGGAATCACTCGGTGGTCGACTCGAAAGAATCACACACCACAACCGCACCCGGATCGGCATCGCCCGGTCCGGGTGCGGTCGTGAAGACGACCCTTCTGGTCACCGTCACCGGCCCCGACAAGCCGGGCGTCACCTCGGTGCTCATGGGCGCACTGGCCGGCCAGCAGGTGTCGCTGCTCGACGTCGAGCAGGTGGTGATCCACGATCGCCTCACCCTTGGTGTGCTGGTGGCCGTCGACGGCGATCCGGAGGCCGTCCAGGATGTCGTCGAACAGGCGATGTCGTCGATCGGGATGGACGTCAGTGCCGAGGTCAACGCACCGTCGGACGGACATGCGCCGTCCACACATGCGGTCGTGCTGCTCGGCAGTCCGGTCACCGCACGCGCGTTCAGCGCGGTGGCCGCCGAACTCGCCGGACAGGGCGGCAACATCGACTCCATCCGCGGCGTCGCCGACTATCCGCTGACCGGACTGGAACTGATGATCAGCGTCGGCGGCCGCGACGACGTCGCCGCCGACACCGCGCTGCGCAAGGGCCTTGCCCGCGTCGCGACGAAGCATTCGGTCGACATCGCCGTCGAGCGCGGTGGGCTGGCGCGCCGCGCGAAACGTCTCATCGTCTTCGACGTCGACTCCACCCTCATCCAGGGTGAGGTCATCGAGATGCTCGCCGCCCACGCCGGCCGGGAGGCCGAGGTGGCGGCGGTGACCGAGGCCGCGATGCGTGGTGAGTTGGATTTCGCGCAGTCGCTGCATCAGCGGGTGGCCGCGCTGGCCGGACTCGACGCCTCCGTGCTCGACGAGGTGGCCGCGTCGCTGCAACTGACGCCGGGTGCGCGCACCACCATCCGGACCCTGCACCGGCTCGGCTATCACTGCGGTGTGGTGTCCGGCGGATTCCGTCAGGTCATCGACGCGCTCGCTCACGAGCTGGAACTCGACTTCGTGCGCGCCAACACCCTCGAGGTGATCGACGGCAAACTGACCGGGCGTGTCGTCGGCGAGATCGTCGACCGCCCCGGAAAGGCCCGGGCCCTGCGGTCGTTCGCCGACCACGTCGGGGTGCCGATGGAGCAGACCATCGCCGTCGGCGACGGCGCCAACGACATCGACATGCTCAGCGTCGCCGGGCTCGGCATCGCGTTCAACGCGAAGCCGGCGCTGCGCGAGGTCGCCGACGCCGCGCTGAATCATCCGTTCCTCGACGCGGTGCTGTTCATCCTCGGCGTCACCCGCGACGAGATCGAGGCCGCCGACGCCGCCGACGGCGTGCTGCGGCGGGTTCCGCTCGAGTGACCGATCCGGGGTTGCCGTCGAATCCGTTCGCCGACGACTACCGGCGCCTGACCCGCTACGTCGGCGGAGCGGACGATCCGGAGAATCCGGCCGACGTCCTCGCGATGCAGATGGTTCTGCGGATCGAGAAGACCGCACCACCGGACCGTGCGGACCTGCTGGTGGCCGCTGCCCGAGCCGTGGCCCTGCTGTGTCTGGACGATCGTGCCGGTGGCGACGGACCGTGGTCAGAGCCGATGGACGCGTGGTGCGACGCCCGCATCCGCAAGATCGCCCGACGGGCGCGCGGTACGCAATGGGCTGCGGCGCAAGAGGTCTGGGGTGTGACGGCCACCGTCGGTGACGTCGAGGCCAGAGCGCTGGTTCCCGGTCGGGTTGGCGACGTCGACAAGCGGATCTCGCGACTGCAGATCGGTGGCACCGAGGTGGCGGGCTCGCTACCGACCGAACCACCCATCGGCGGCGTGTGCCTGTGGGTGAACCCGGACCTGGAGATGACCGTCGGCAAACTCGCCGCGCAGGTCGGCCATGCGTCGATGCTCGCGGTGCGGTTGATGGACGAGACGTCGGCCCGGGTGTGGCGTGATGCCGGCTGCCCGCTGTCGGTGTGTGCCGCAGACTCCTCGCGGTGGGCGGCACTGATGGCCGCGGATGCGACCGGCGCCGCGGTCGCGGTACGCGATGCGGGTTTCACCGAGATCGCGCCCGGGTCGGTGACGGTGATCGCGGAGGTGATCCGATGAGCGAACCCGACGAATTGCCGTACTGGGCACAGGGATTGGGGCTGAACCCGCATCCCGAAGGCGGCTGGTTCACCGAGACCTGGCGCAGCGATCTGGTGCTCCCTGCCGCGGTCCTGCCCGGCTACGACGCCGATCGCGCGGCCGGAACCGCGATCCTGTTTCTCCTCATGCCCGGTCAGCAATCCGACTGGCACACGGTGCGCGGTGCCGAGATGTGGCTCTATCATCGCGGCGCGCCGGTCGAACTCGACCTGGGTGGCGACGGTGACGAACCGGACGATGTCACCACTGTTGCGGTCGGTGCCGACATCGGCTCTGGTCATCGGCCGCAAGTGTTGGTGCCGCCACGACACTGGCAGCGAGCGCGATGCACCGGCGACGAGGCGTCATTGGTCAGCTGCATCGTCGTTCCCGGATTCGACTTCGCCGATTTCCGGCTCATCGACAAGGGCTAGGCACAAGCCGCTCGAGGTGTTCCGACCCGCCGGTCGAGACCCTCTGTGGTGCAGCTGGTTCCGTCCCCGCGCGCTGGTCGAGGTGTGAGGAGCGCTAGCGACGAGCCTCGAGACCTGGTGAGACAAGGCCGGTTTCGTCCCTGTCCGTGGGTCGAGGTGTGAGGAGCGCTAGCGACGAGCCTCGAGACCTCGTGTGGTGCTGCTGGTTTCGTACTAGCCACTGGTTGTGGTGGGTTGTCTTGCAGCGCGGGTCGCGGAGGGTGGCCTCGATACACCGACTCGCAAGCTCGTCGGCACTCGGCCAGCGGGAGGTGCGGCTGGTTTCGTCCCCGCCCGTCGGTCGAGCTGTGAGGAGTGCCAGTCCTGCGTTAAGCTCCGTCGAAACGACGACCCTCGAGACCTGGTGAGACAAGGCTGGTTCCGTCCCCACCTGCCGGTCGAGGTGTGAGGAGCGCTAGCGACGAGCCTCGAGACCTCGTGTGGTGCAGCTGGTTCCGTCCCCACCTGCTGGTCGAGGTGTGAGGAGCGCTAGCGACGAGCCTCGAGACCTCCTGTGGTGCAGCTGGTTTCGTTCTAACCTCGGGTTGCGGTGGGTTGTCTTGCAGCGCGGGTTGCGGTGGGTGGCCTCGATACACCGACTCGCAAGCTCGTCCGCACTCGGCCAGCGGGAGGTGCGGCTGGTTTCGGACCCAGTGAAGAGAACGCGCCTGGCCGGGCCGCACCACCTGCCGACTCACCCCACCGACGGCGACCAGTACACCGCACCCTCGGGAACCTCGTATCCGCGACCGTAGGCCGACCGGTGAGTCGGGTGTCCGTCGTAGGAGCTGATCCGGGTGAGGGTTCGGCCGTCGGTGAAGACCGTCTGCAAGCCGTGTTCGGGTTCCCAGTCGCATTCGTCCTCGCAGATGACGTACCAGTGCTCGTCCTGAAACACCACGTGTGGGCGCAGGTTGAACGTGACATGGGACCACACCTCGTCCTCGGTGATGGTCTCCGAACCCTTCCTCGTCGCCGATGGACACCGCGACGTCGCGGTAGTACGCGAACAGTGCGGGGGCCGCGGAGGTCAGGACCGATCGATCGAGTGCGCAGAAATCGATGATGCATGCGGCGAGGGCGTCGGCCTGGTCGCCCGCGAACTCATCGATCGTGAATTCGCAGTCTGCACCAAAGATCTCGACGTACCGCGGAGGGGTTCGATACCACTCGTCCACGTCGTCGTGTTGGAGGACGCCGATTCCGGGGAGTTCTGTCTGCACCCCGCCATTGTGGCAGGGGCCGGCCGCTTCGAGTCGTTCGTCAGGCCGACGCCACCGACCGGTCGCGCGCCGGCGTCAGATGCTCCAGCGTCCGCAACCAGATCTCCCGGTCCGGCGCGATGGACGCGACGATCACCTCGTCGGCGTCGGCATGTCCGGCGAACCAGTCCAGGTAGTCGCGCACCTCGGCGGGCGTGCCGACTCCGCTGTAGGTCATCATCTCGTCGATCTGGCGGCCCTGCGGCATCGACAGGATGGCGTCGGCCTCGTCGTCGGTGAAGCGGCGGCCGCGACCGAACAAGGCACCAACGCGTTGCCGCTTGGCCTGGTGCAGTTGGGCTTTGGCGATGTCGGCGTCGTCGTCGGCGATCACACAGGCCCCGGCGATCACGTACGGTTCGCTCAGTTGCTCGGACGGACGGAACTGCTCGCGGTAGATCCGGACGGCCTGGGTGAGGGCGGCCGGTGCGAAGTGGGAGGCGAAACCATACGGCAGGCCGAGCGCGGCGGCGAGCTGCGCGCCGAAAAGCGACGAACCCAGGATGTAGAGCGGTACGTTCGTGCCATTGCCGGGTGTGGCCTGCACGCCCTCCACGCGGGTGCTGCCGGTCAGATAGCCCTGCAATTCGAGAACGTCCGACGGGAAATGCTCGGCCGCGGAGATGTCGCGGCGCAGTGCCGCGAAGGTCTTCTGGTCACCGCCGGGGGCGCGGCCGAGGCCGAGGTCGATGCGACCGGGATAGAGCTCGCCGAGCGTTCCGAACTGCTCGGCGATGGTCAACGGCGAGTGGTTGGGCAGCATCACTCCGCCGGAGCCGAGCCGGATCGACGAGGTGCGGGCCGCGATGTGCGAGATGAGCACCGCCGGCGCCGACGACGCGATGCTCGCCATGTTGTGGTGCTCGGCGTACCAGATCCGGGTGTAACCCCACTGCTCAGCACCGATGGCCATCTCGGTGGAGGCGGCGAGGGAGTCACCGACGGTTTCGGAGGCGCCCACCTGGGCGAGATCGAGGATGGAAAGCGGCACACTCATATGAGTAGCCAAGGCGTGGTGCCGCCTGACTATTCCGCCCTCGGTCGTGCCGTTCTCGATTACTCGGCGGCAGTGGACGTTTGGCCGGGGGATTCGCCGGCCATCCTCCCCGGGTGTTTGTCACGCGACGGCGGCCCCCGGTAGGGCACGATAGGAACCGTGAACGCCAGTGAGCCGCAAGAGCCGACCACCGACCCCGATCTGATGATCGATTTCCGCGACGTCGCGGTCGTGCGCGAGGGAAACACGCTGGTCGGACCGGTCAGCTGGCAGGTCGAACTCGACGAACGATGGGTGGTGCTCGGTCCCAACGGCGCGGGCAAGACCACGCTGATGCGCATGGCCAACGCCGAACTGTTCCCGTCGTCGGGGGTCGCGTTCGTCCTCGGTGAGTTGCTCGGCAAGGTCGAGGTGCGCGAGCTCTCGACGCGCATCGGTGTCGCCAGCCCGGCCCTGGCCGACCGCATCCCCGACGACGAGATCGTCGCCGACGTGGTGATCTCCGCCGGATACTCGGTGATCGGCCGATGGCGGGAGGAATACGACGACGTCGACCGTGCGCAGGCACTGGAATCCCTGGAGTCGATGGGTGCCGAGCACCTCGCCGACCGTGCCTTCGGCACACTGTCGGAGGGGGAGCGCAAACGTGTCCTCATCGCGCGGGCCTTGATGACCGACCCGGAGTTGCTGCTCCTCGACGAACCCGCCGCGGGCCTCGACCTCGGCGGACGCGAGGAACTCGTGGAGCGACTCTCCGCCCTGGCGGCCGACCCCGATTCGCCTGCCATCGTGCTGATCACCCACCACGTCGAGGAGATCCCCGCCGGATTCACCCATGCGATGCTCCTCTCGGAGGGGGAGGTCGTCGCCCAAGGGCTCCTGAACAAGGTGCTCACGAGTCGGAACCTGACCAAGGCCTTCCGCCAGCAGATCAGTCTGTCGCGCGTCGACGGGCGGTTCTTCGCTCGGCGCAACCGCCGGGCGGGTTCCCATCGTCGTTCGGCAGGCTAACCCAGTCGGTGGCGCCGGGGCGCGCGTCGATAGGGTCGATCGGGTGAGCCCGAGCACACGCTCGGGTGACCGGTAGGAGGCCCGCCATGACAGATACGCCCGCCCCGCTTCGTGACGCCGCGACCGTCGTTCTCGTCCGCGACAGCGATCACGGCATCGAGGTGTTCCTGCAACGTCGCGTCAAGCAGATGGCCTTTGCCGGTGGTATGACGGTGTTCCCCGGCGGTGGCGTCGATCCCCGGGACAGCGACGCCGATCTCTCCTGGACCGGACCGGATGCCGATTGGTGGTCGGAAATCCTCTCCACCACAACCGAACTCGCGCAGGCCCTGGTGTGTGCGGCGGTGCGTGAGACCTTCGAGGAGTGCGGTGTGCTGCTTGCCTCCACCGCGGACGGCACCTTTCCCGACCCGGCGACGCTGCGCGACGACCGCGGCGCCCTGGTCGACAAATCCCTGTCCTTCGCCGAGTTCCTCCGCCTGCGCGGGTTGACCCTGCGCGCGGATCTCCTTCGGCCGCTGGCGCATTGGATCACACCGGTAAATGAGAAGCGGCGGTATGACACCCGGTTCTTCCTCGCGGCGGTGCCGCCGGGGCAGGAACCCGACGACTCCACCAGTGAGGCCGACATCGCACGCTGGGCGAGCGCGGGGGACGCACTCGAGGCGTGGTCGGCGGGCAAACACTTCCTGCTGCCACCGACGTGGGCGCAGCTGACCGAGGTGGCCAGGTTCGCCACCGTTGCCGAGTTGCTGGCCGCGGAGCGCGTGATCGAGCCGATCGAGCCGAACGTCAGTGCCGGACAGGGTCTTTCCGGTCTCGCCTTCGTCAACTCGGACGACTACTTCGCCGGGCTGGGCACCACGACGCCGAATATCGACCTCTGAGTGCTCAGTCGCCGATCGTGATCACCAGGCGGCCCGGCGCGTCGGCATCCCATGCCCGGCTGACATCGGGTAACGGTGCGGTGCGGATCGCGATCGGCAGTTCTCCGCTCGCGGCGACGTCGAGGATCTTCGGCAGCTCACCGAATAGCAGGGCCGGATCGATGGATCCGCCGCCCGACCCGCGGATCGTCAGTGGCCGAGCGCGCAGGATGGCGGCGTCGAGCTGCAATGATCGTCCCGCCATCGCGCCGATCTGGACGTAGTCGACCGGTGTCCGGCGCGCGGTGAGGCTGTGCGCCCGGAGTGCGCCGAGCGCCACCTCGGCGACCGGCCCCCACAGGTAGTCGAGCACGATGTCGATGCCCTCGGCGAACCTCGCGGCGAGGTGTTCGTCGGCGTCGGCGTCGGCCAACGACACCGTCACCACCCGGGGATCCTCCGCCAGCCGGGCGAGGGCCTCGGCATTGCGACCTGCCGCGATGACCCGCGCGGCACCGAGATGCAGCGCGATCCGGACCGCCAGACAACCCGACGTTCCGGTGGCGCCGAGGACCGCGACGGTTCCGCCGTCGAGTCGCGAGGTGCTCGAGCGCAACGGCATCCACGACGACATCGCGGGGTTGACCACGGCGGCGGCGACCTCGCTGGTCAGTGCGTCCGGGATGGGAACGGCGAATCCGTTCGGCACGATGGTGCGCTCGGCGATGGTGCCGTACGGGTCCGGGCATCCGCCGGTGTAGACGCGCCGGCCGTCGATCAGGCCGATGCCGTCGACCCCGGCGACGAAGGGTAGGTCGTCGCCGGACGGTAGTGCGCGCCGGCCGCCACGGATCGGACGAGGTTGTGGACGCCGGCGGCGAGCATCCGAACCTCGATGACGTCGTCGGTGACCGGCGGCTCCGGGAAGTCCGCGTACCGCGGCGGTGAGGTGACGTCGGAGACGACTGCAGCTTTCATGATTTCTCCTGAACATTGTTCAAAACGGCGTCTGCTAGCATTGTTGAACAATGTTCAGAAGTCAAGGGGAGAGGGGCCGACCCGTGCCACGTGCGCAGCTCACCCGTTCGGCGATCATCGACGCCGCATTCGAGCAGCTCGCCGAGACCGGTCTGGACGCGATCACGGCACGAGCGCTGGCCGCCCGTCTCGGGGTGCGGGCGGGGGCGCTGTACTACCACTTCCGCGACATGGCCGACCTGCAGGACGAGATGGCCTCCCGGGTACTCGCGACCCTGCTGGCCGATCCGGTGCCCGACGGGCCGGCCGACGACTGGCGGGAACTTCTGCGTGCCGGTGGTCACCGGACACGCGAGATCCTGCTGTCGTTCCGGGACGGGGCAAAACTGGTCGCCGGCACGACCCTCGTCGACGACACCGCCCTGCGCGGTCTGGAAGCACCGGTCCGGGTGCTCGTCGCCGCCGGGATGACCCCGCTGGACGCTCAACGCGCCCTGCAATCGGTCAACGCCTACGTCACCGGATTCGTGATCGAGGAACAACATCGTCATCCCGTGGGCGGCGGCGATCGCTTCACCGCCGAGGAACGCCGCGCCCGGCTCGATCCGGACGAGCAGCCGCTGCAGTACGCGCTCAGCGACGAGGTCGTGTCGTTGCCGGCCGAGGCATTCGAGTGGGGTCTGGAAGCGCTGATCGCCGGAATCGGCGTGCGAGTGGGGTTGTAGCGCAGCAGGTTTCTCGGCTGTTGGCCCGCAGATCGTCTGCGCTGATGCCTACGCTGGCCGGATGACCGAGTCGATGCCGTCCGGTGTGACCACACGAGCCGCCGACCTGCGACTGCCGCAGTGGGTGGTGATCTGGTTCGCCATCACCGCGGTCATCCAGACCTACGACGCGTGTTATGTGCTGCTGGGATCGGTCTCGCACAAGGGTGGATCGATGGCGTGGCTGTGGCCGGGGCACGTCTTCTATTCGTCCTTCGATCACCGCTACGCGGGCGCCGACGCGTTCGGCAGCGCCCAGAGCTGGGCCAACCTGCTCGAGGTACTCGTGCTGATCTGGGTGCTGTCGAATCGTCGGCGGTTCTCCGCCGTCGTGGTCGGGCTGATCGTCACGGTCGCCACCTTCTGGAAAACGGTTCTCTACTTTCTCGTGGAGGCGTCCAGTGGTCTGGAGATGACCAGGCAGTCGCTGGAACGGGGCGACATCGTCGGATTCCTCACGGTCGCGGTACTGCCGAATCTGGTCTGGATCGTCGTGCCCGGCGCGGTGATGATCACGCTCGGTCGGCAACTTCTCCGCGTGGGACGCGTGGCGGCGACGCGATCGGCGCCGTGACCACAACCGAAGCCCGCAGCCGAAACCGCAGCCGACGACCTCAGTCGAGGTCGACGACGTCCGGGTCGTCGACCTCGGATGGATGCCCGGCCTCATCGCCGCTGTCGCGCTCGGCCCAGTCGAGCAGGTCATCGATGCGGAAGGCGACGTCATCGATCTCCGCGTGCAGGTCACCGAGCTCGGCGAAGCGAGCGGGCATGGTCGCGATGGTGAAGTCGTCGGGTTCGATGTCGTCGATCTCGGCCCAGGTCACCGGCGCCGACACGGTGCCCCGCGGGTTGCCGCGCACCGAGTACGCGGATGCCATGGTGTGATCGCGGGTGTTCTGGTTGTAGTCGACGAAGACCGCGGCCGGGTCGCGGTCCTTGCGCCACCAGGCGGTCGTCACATCGGTGGGTGCGCGTCGCTCGACCTCCCGGGCGAAGGCGAGCGCGGCCTGGCGCACCTGCTGGAAACCCCACTCCGGCGCGATCCGGACGTAGATGTGCAGGCCGCGTCCGCCGGAGGTCTTCGGGAACCCGCGGATGCCGAGATCGTCGAGGACCTCGTGCACCACGCCCGCCACCCGGCGGATGCGGGCGAAGTCGCAGTCGGGCATCGGGTCGAGATCGATGCGCCACTCGTCGGGTGATTCCGGGTCGGCGCTGCGCGAGTTCCACGGATGGAACTCGACCGTCGACATCTGTACCGCCCAGATGACACTGCCGAGTTCGGTGACGCTCAACTCGTCGGCGGTGCGCCCGTACCGTGGGAACCACAACTGCGTGGTCTGCACCCAGTCGGGTGCCCCGGCGGGAATGCGCTTCTGGTGCACCTTCTTTCCGTCGACGCCCTTCGGGAACCGGTGCAGCATGCAGGGACGCTCGAACAGGGCGCGAACGATGCCGTCGCCCACCGACAGGTAGTAGCGGGCGAGATCGAGCTTCGTCTCGCCTCGCTCGGAGAAGTACACACGATCCGGGCTCGACAGCCGGACCGTGCGGCCGTTCACCTCGAGCATGACGGGTTCGCCGGCCGAGGTCGGGCTCATGGGATCTCCTCACCGAGGTCGGGGAGTGGTCCCTGTGGAGTCTGCCATCGCGGCGGCCGCGGTGGCGGTCGCCATGCCCGTGCACTGGGTGATCAGCATCGCCCGGTGGCGGTCCGGATCGGGATCGGCGGGGATGACATCACGCAACGCACCGAGCGTCCAGTGACTCACCACCAGCGAGATGACCGCGAGCAGGAGACCTTGTGCGTCGGCTTCGGAGACGTCGGGAAGTGCCGACCGGATGCCGCTCCAGTTCCGGGTGCACATCGGTCGACGCGAATCGGGCGACGCCGCGTGGTCGAGTTCGAGGCTTTCCCATGCGAGCAGGCGCGGCAGTTCCGGTCGGCGGCGGCAGCGGTCGTAGAGGCGGCCGGCGAACTCGCCGACCCGCTCGGGGCCGGTGCCGGTGACGTCGATGCCGGTCAGCAGGTCGGTGAGCTCGCGGGTGAGTACCGCCGAGAACAGACCCTGTTTGTCGCCGAAGTAGCGGTAGACGCGCTCCTTGTTGACCCCGGCGTCGCGCCCGATGGCGTCCATGCGCGCGCCGGCGAACCCGGCGCGGGCGAACTGACGTGCCCCGGCGTCGAGGAGTTTGGTGCGGGTCGCTTCGGTGTCCCAGGCCATGGACGATCACCCTACCAATTCTCCAACCGAACGTTTGGAAACGAGGGCGTGCCCGCCTACCATTGATATCCAACTGAACGTTTGGAGATTGGACGGTGGTGGCGATGCGGGCAATGGTTCTCGGTGCGCGAGGAGCGGTGGGATCGGTGATCGTCGGCGAACTCGAGCGCCGCGGACATGACGTCACGCCCGCGGGGCGCCGCGAAGGCGAGGGCGGCCGGGTCGATGTGTCGGCGCGGGACGGAATTGACGTGCTCACCGGCCTCGCCGTCGGCCACGACGTGCTGATCAACGCGTCCGGGGTCGAGGACGAACGACTGCCACGTTGCCGGTGCCGGTGGTCGAGATCTCGGCGACGTCGCGTTACCTCGCCGCGCTGCGCCGCAGCACCGGTCCGCGGGAGACGGTGGTCCTCGGCGCCGGGCTGGCCCCCGGCCTGTCCACCACGTTGGTCGCCGACATGGCGTCCGCACCCGACGACGAGATCGACGTCGGCGTCATGCTGGGCACCGGTGAGCACCACGGGACGGCGGCGGTGGCGTGGACGATCGGATTGATCGGGCAGGACATCTTCGCGTCGCCGGATGGCATGCCGGTCACCAACTTTCGCCAGTCACGAGTACTTCCCGGCTACGGCGGCGAACGTCCGCGACGTCATCTGCGGGCCGACTTTCCCGACCATGTGCTGCTCGGGACCACTGCGCGGCCGGCGGCGGTGCGTTCCCACCTCGCGATGACCGACGCGCTCTCCACTCGCGCGTTGGCGCTCGCGGCACGCCGTCCGCGATTGCGGGCCCTGGTCGGGCGGGCACCACACGTCGGCTCGGATCGGTGGCGGATCACCGTGGTCAACCGTCGAAGGGGGGAGGTTCGTATCGCGAGAGGGCGAGCCCAGTCCGCGGCCACCGGCGTGGCCGCGGTCCTCGCGGCCGAGCGGGCGGTCGAGCTCTCCGATGGCGGATGCCGGGGGCTGGGGGCGGTGACGATGGCGGACCTCACCACGTCGGTGGCGGTGGCCGACAGATTGTGCGAATCGGGACGCCCCACCCGTCTCGTTGGTCAACCCGGAACGCGATCGGCGGGATCGGACCGGTAGCCTTCGACCATGGCTGAGTTCGTCACTCTCGAAACCTCTGAAGAGCATCCCGGCGTGGGCACGATCCTGCTCCATCGCCCACCGATGAATGCGCTGAACCGGCAGGTGCAGTCCGAACTCGCGGCCGCCGCGGCGCAGGCCACCGAACGTGACGACATCAAGGCGGTCATCGTCTACGGCGGCCCCAAGGTGCTCGCGGCCGGTGCGGACATCAAGGAGATGACCGACATGACCTACGCGGAGATGTCCAAGGTCGCCGGGTCTCTGCAGCGTGCGCTGGGTGCGATCTCGGAGATCCCGAAGCCGACCGTCGCCGCGATCACCGGATACGCCCTCGGCGGCGGACTCGAGGTGGCGCTCGGCGCCGATCGTCGGATCGCCGGCGACAACGCCAAACTGGGCGTACCCGAGGTGCTGCTCGGCGTCATCCCCGGCGGCGGCGGCACCCAGCGTCTGGCCCGGCTGGTCGGGCCGTCGAAGGCCAAGGACATGATGTTCACCGGCCGCTTCGTCGGTGCGGCCGAGGCGCTGGAGATCGGGCTGGTCGATGAGGTCGTCGCCCCCGACGAGGTGTACAACGCCGCCCTGAAGTGGGCCGGACAGTTCGCCAACGCCGCGTCGGTGGCCATCGCCGCTGCGAAGAAGGCCGTCGACCAGGGCCTCGGCGTCGACCTGGACACCGGGCTCAAGATCGAAGAACAACTGTTCGCCGCGCTCTTCGCCACCGAGGACCGCGCGATCGGAATGGCGTCGTTCGTGGAGAACGGCCCCGGCAAGGCCACGTTCACCGGTAAGTAAGGCGATGGCCCCCACCGGGGGCGTCGGAGAGAGGAAACGCCAAGCGATGACGACCACCGAGAACGGGACCACCCCCGAGGGCGGCGCGACCGACGATCAGGGAATCGATCCCGCGCCGAATCCGCATGCCACCGCCGAACAGGTGCAGGCCGCGTTGACCGACACCAAACTCGCCCAGGTGCTCTACCACGACTGGGAGGCGGAGACCTACGACGAGAAGTGGTCGATCAGCTTCGACGAACGCTGCATCGATTACGCGCGCGGCCGGTTCGACGCCGTGCAGACCGACGAGGGGCTGCCGTATGGGCGGGCGATGGAACTCGGTTGCGGCACCGGGTTTTTCCTGCTCAATCTGATGCAGTCCGGGGTCGCGACCAAGGGTTCGGTGACCGACCTGTCGCCGGGCATGGTGAAGGTGGCGTTGCGCAACGCGGAGAACCTCGGACTCGACGTCGACGGCCGGGTGGCCGACGCGGAGAAGATCCCCTACGACGACAACACCTTTGACCTCGTCGTCGGACACGCCGTGCTGCATCACATCCCGGATGTGGAGCAGGCGCTGCGCGAGGTGCTGCGGGTCCTCAAGCCGGGTGGTCGGTTCCTGTTCGCCGGCGAGCCGTCGACCATCGGCGACTTCTACGCCCGCTGGATGAGTCGCGCCACCTGGTACCTGACGACCAACATCACCAAACTCGGTCCGCTGCAGTCGTGGCGGCGGCCGCAGGAAGAACTCGACGAATCCTCCCGCGCGGCCGCGCTCGAGGCCGTCGTCGACATCCACACCTTCGATCCCGACGAGCTGGCCGGCATCGCCCGCGCCGCCGGCGCCGAGGGCGTCGACACCGCCACCGAGGAATTCGCCGCCGCGATGCTCGGCTGGCCCGTCCGGACCTTCGAGGCCGCGGTGCCCGCAGGCAAATTGGGTTGGGGCTGGGCCGGATTCGCGTTCGGTTCGTGGAAGCGGCTCACCTGGCTCGACGAGAACGTGCTGCGAAAGATCGTGCCCCCGAAGTTCTTCTACAACGTCGTCGTGACGGGCACCAAGCCGCAGTAGTCGCTACGGCCCGACGATCAGATTCGCCGGGAGATTCGCCACGACCGCGGCCATATTGTATTGGGCCATCGTCGATTTCCCGTCGACGTCGCGGGTATAGCTGGCGTGGGCGGTGCTCCCGACTCGGGTCACGCCGGTCTTGTCGGTGCCGGCATGGGTGGACAGCCGGATGAGGTCGGCGCTCTCGGCGGGGTCGCTGCCGAAGATGCCGAGTTCGGCGATGGTGTCGCCGTCGTTGCGGAGGTAGTAGGCGCGACCGCCGATCAGGTTGAAATCCTGCGGGGTGTAATCGGCATCGTATCCGCGCTCGCCGCCGAGGCCGGGTGAGCCGTAGAAGATGACGTCGCTGATCAGTCCGTGGGTCAGGCGCAGCGCTTCGGCGGTCACGAGTGACCCGTAGGAGTGTCCGAGCGCGACGAGACGCGGACGACGGTCCGAGGCGGCGGCGATGCCGGCATAGAAGCGGGACAGGATCGGGGCGGTGTCGCGTGCCTTGCCCTCGGTGCTGACGTGAAAGGCGCCGCGCGCGGTCGAGATTCGGCCGCCGGGCCCGGTGAGATTCGGGGTGTCGTAGCCGATCCAGGCGATGGCCGCCACGGTCTCCTGTCCGCGCCCGGCCAATCCCAGCTGCCGGGTGGCTTCCTCGCGGAGCAGTCGCGATTCACCACCCATCCCCTGATAGGGCAGATCGCCGGTGAGTGACGGCGAGATCGTCGTGCCGAGCCCGGGGGTGCTGATGGCGATGTGATCGGCGTGATCCGGGTTGCCGATGGCCACGGCGCAGTGGCCGCGTTCACCGCTGTGCATGTCGAAGGAGATCAGCAGTCGCGGATTCTTCTCGTCGGCGCGTCCGAGTTCGTGTTCGATGGCGCCGATGTCGGCGAGTTTCTTGTCGACGTACCACTTGCGGGTGTCGTCACTGGTGAACGTTCCGCCGAAGCGGTTGTCGGCGAGCCGC
Source organism: Gordonia oleivorans (assembly GCF_040044975.1). Lineage (NCBI taxonomy): Bacteria > Bacillati > Actinomycetota > Actinomycetes > Mycobacteriales > Gordoniaceae > Gordonia > Gordonia oleivorans. The sequence continues at coordinate 6,694 of NZ_JBDZDI010000032.1, read as the reverse complement.
TTCTCGAGGTCAACGCTCTGCTTCTGGAGGTCGGCACGCATGGTGGGGAGCATCGCGCGGTTGGCGATGTCGCGGTCGGTGGCGAGGATGCCGTCGGAATTGCCGATCCACTCCGGATGATCGGTGCGCAGACGGGCACGCTCGGACTCCGGGAGGCCGACCCACCACTGGGCACGGGTGACTGCCGGACCGTTCAACTCTTCGGGACGGTGATCGCTCGACTTCACGCCGTGAGATTAACGCGAGCGACCGGGCGGATGCCCCGACATGCCGGTGCCGAACAGACCGGATGGACCGATGACGGCGGACCCGGGTGGTACGCCGCGGCGGGGACGCGAGAAGATCAACGGTGATGGGGTACAGGTTCGGACTCGACGATGTGGCATTTCTGCGGTCACGGCATGGCGACAAGGCATTGGAGAACGTCGGTGGCCTGGCCCTGACGCCGGCGTCGATGCTGTCCGACATCGCCGAGGCGCGCAGCCGCTACGCACCCCATGACGCCGCTCTCATCGAGACGGTCCGACTGCGTCGGCGTGCCGTCGGCAAGCTCCGGCACGCCGCCGATCTGCTTCTCACCGACGACGCCCTGCAACAGTCGACCGCATCGGTCGTCGCCGCGCACCGCGCCGCCGAGATCGCCCGGCGTTATCCCGACGCGATCGTGCACGACGTGACCTGTTCGGTCGGCGCTGAACTGATCGAACTCGCCGCCATCGCTGGAATCGGTGGTGTCATCGGCAGCGACCTCGATCGTGTGCGACTCGCGATGGCGCGGCACAACACCGCATTGAATGTGTCGTGCCCTCCGACGCTGCTCGTCGCCGACGCACTGACCCCGACCTCGACCGCCGACGTCGTCCTCGCCGACCCGGCGCGACGCACCGGTGCCGGGCGGGTGTTCTCACCGGACGCGCTCAGCCCTCCGCTGCTGGATGTTCTGATGACCTATGCCGGGCGTCCGCTGGCGGTGAAATGTGCTCCGGGACTGGACTATCAGGTGATGCGGGATCGTTTCGGATTCTCCGGTGAGGTGCAGGTGACCTCGCTCGACTCGTCGGTGCGGGAGGCGTGCCTGTGGTCGGGGCCGGGGATCGGTGTCGGACGGCGGGCCACGGTGATGCGCACCGGTGTCGACGGCGCCGTGTCGGTCTGGGAACTCACCGATGCCGAACCCGACGACATCCCGACCGGTGAACCGGGGGAGTGGATCATCGATCCCGACGGTGCGGTCGTCCGCGCCGGACTGGTGCGGCACTACGCGCACCGACACCGGTTGTGGCAACTGGATCCGCAGATCGCCTACCTCACCGGCGATGCGGTGCCATCCGGTGAGCGCGGGTTCCGCATCATCGAGCGGCTGGGCTCGACAAGTGAGAAGGTCCTGCGCAAGGCGCTCGCCGCCCAGGACTGCGGCACCCTGGAGATCCTGGTGCGCGGCCTCGACGTCGACCCCGACGCACTGCGGAAACGGCTCAAGCTCAAGGGCACCCGGTCACTGTCGTTGGTGCTCACCAGGATCGGCCGTAAGGGAGTGGCCTTCGTCTGTGAGGCCGGGATCCGCGGGATCTGAGCCCGCCGGTGCGGCCCCGGTGACGTCGGTTACGGTGACCTCGGTTTCGGTGACGTCGGTTTCGGCGATGTCGTTGGCGCGGAGCCGGATTCCCGCGCACAGTGCGGCGGCGACGACGCACAGTGCCGCCGCGACGTGAAAGGCGTTGTCGTAGGAGCCCTGCGCATCCCTGATGTAACCGGCGCCGAAAGCGGCGACGGCGGCACCGATCTGATGGGAGGCGAACACCCAGCCGAAGACCACCGGGGTGTCCGCGCCGAAGTAATGCCGACAGATCGCGATCGTCGGTGGGACGGTCGCCACCCAGTCGAGGCCGTAGAAGATGATGAACACCCAGGTGCTCGGTTCGGCGTTGGGCGACAACAGCATCGGGAGCAGCACCAGCGACAGACCGCGGCCGAGATAGTAGATCACCAGCAGGATGCGGGGATCCACCCGATCGGTCAACCATCCCGAGAACACGGTGCCGGCGACGTCGAAGATACCGATCGTCGCCAACAATGATGCGGCGACGGTGGTCGGCATGCCGTGATCGTGCGCCGCCGGGATGAAGTGGGTCCCGATCAGACCGTTCGTCGTCATTCCGCAGATCGCGAAGCTGCCGGCCAGCAGCCAGAAGGCCCGGACGCGCATCCCGCGCACGAGTCCGCTTGCCGCGGAGCCGAATCCGCTGGTGGGCAGAGCGGTTTCGGCGTCGTCCGGACGGGCGCCGTACGCGGTGGTACCGACGTCGGTGGGACGGTCCCGGATGAACAGCACCACCAGCGGAACCACAGCGAGTGCTGCGCCGGTGACCACGATCGACGCCCACCGCCAGCCGTATGCGTCGGTGATGTGGGCGACCACGGGGAGGAAGATCAGCTGACCGGTCGCCGATGCGGCGGTGAGGATTCCGGTGACGAGGCCGCGTTTGGCGACGAACCAGCGGGTGGAGACGGTCGCCACGAAGCCCATCGAGATGGACCCGGTGCCCAGGCCGACGAGGACACCCCACAGCAGGAGCAATTGCCAACTGGCGGTCATGAACACGCCGAGTCCGGTGCCGGCGGCGATCAGCAGGAGCGCGCCGGTCAGGATCGGGCGCACCCCGAATCGGTCCATGAGTGCCGCCGAGAACGGGGCGGTGACACCGAAGAGCACCATGTTGATCGACATGGCGGCGCCGACGGTGGCGTGCGACCAGCCGAACTCCATGTGCAACGGGTCCATCATCACGCTCGGAACGGCCCGGAAGCCGGCCGCGCCGAGGATCGCGATGAAACTGACGGCGGCGACGATCCAGGCCCAGTGCAGGTGCGGTGTCCGCCGGCCGGAGGTCGGCACGGTGGGCGTGGGGGAGTTGGTCACCGATACAGCATCGGGTATCGACGTGCCGGGCCACCACTGGCATGATTGCCAATATGTCGGAAGATCATGCCAAGCGTGTGTCTGTCGCGACTCCGCATGCGGTGGCGGTCCTGCTGCTGCCGCCGGTCGTCGGTTTCGACGCGACGATGCCGTCACTGCTGTTCGGTCAGGCGTGCGCCGACGACGGCAGCCCGCTGTATTCGGTCACGACCGTGTCGCTGTCGCCCGGACCTCTCGACACCACCACCGGCTACGGGATCGTCGCCGCGGCGGGACCCGAGGCGCTCGCCACGGCCGACACCATCGTCGTGCCCGGTACGCGCCTGGCGTCGAGTCGTCGTGACGGCGTCCTCGACCCCGACGTGGCGCGCGCACTCGACGCGCGCAAGCACGACGCCCGACTGGTGTCGATCTGCACCGGTGCCTTCGTCCTCGCCGCGGCCGGCGTCTTCGACGGAAGGCGGGCGACCACGCACTGGCAGTACGCCGACGACTTCCGGCGCCTCTACCCCGAGGTCGACCTCGATGAATCGGTGCTGTTCGTCGACGAGGGTGCGGTGCTGAGCTCCGCGGGTCTCGCCGCCGGAATCGACTTGTGCCTGCACATCATTCGGCGCGATCACGGGGCTGCCGTCGCCAACCGCGTCGCCCGGCACTGTGTGGTCCCGCCCTGGCGTGAGGGTGGTCAGGCTCAGTTCATCGAACGGCACGTACCGGTCGGTGACGGTCCGGGAACGGCGGTGGCGCGGGAGTGGGCGCTCACGCATCTGGCCGAACCCGTCACCGTCGACCGGATGGCTGCGCACGCGCAGATGAGTACGCGGACCTTCATCCGCCGGTTCCGCGACGAGACGGGTTCCGCGCCGGGCGCGTGGCTGCGCGACCGGCGGCTCGACCTCGCCCGGGAGCTGCTCGAGACCACCGACCTGTCCGTCGATGTCATCGCCGAACAGACCGGTATCGGCTCCGCCGACAATCTCCGTCACCACCTCCGCAAGGAACTCGGCATGGCCCCGATCGCCTACCGGCGCACGTTCCGCGGTGCGTGAACCCTCCGCTCAGCCGGGGATGTTGCTCTTCGAGTCGAAGAAGTACACCTCGCCGAGATTGGTGGCGGTGGCGATCTGCCCGGACGCCGACACCGCGATACCGGTGGTGAAGCCGGCCGAATCGGGCAGCGTCAGACTGCGTTCGGTGCTGCCGTCGGCGGTGGACACCTCGGTCAGCGACAGGGTGTCCTTGCCGGGATCGCGCACGACGGTCCACGCGGTCCCCGAATTGGTCAGCGCCGAAAGGCTCACGGTCGCCAGATCGTTGCGCTGCCACACCTTTTCGGCTCTGTCGCCGCGGTCGCGCAGCAGCGTCAACGGGGCGCCGATGACACCGGTCGGGATGATCAATCCATCCGGGGACACCGTCATCGTCGCGAACCCGTAGCCGCCGTTGTCGTAGGTCCAGCGGGTGGTGCCGGTCGCGGCGTCGAGGGCCACGATCTGGCCGAGGCGGCTGAAGGTGTAGACGGTGGAGCCGTCGGCCGACAACGTGGCCGGCCCGATCACCCCGCCGGGCACCTGCGCCTTCCACATCTCCGAGATCGTCCGCTTGCCGTCGACCTCGGCGTAGGAGAACCCACGGATCTCGCTGGCGATCGCGCCGGTGGGCCACACATTCAGGAAGAAGCGCTGATGAGCCATGTCGACCGCGGGGGGAGCGGGAACCGCACACCGCGGACCGTTGGTGACGCAGTCGCCGTATCCGTAAAGCGGGTCGGCCGGATCGGCCTCGGGACGCAGCCGTACCTCGGGTGCGGCGAACTGCGCCGTCTGGGTGTCGATGAGCAGGATCTGGCCCTGTGTCGTCACCATCAGGGCGATGCCCGGGTCGGCGAACTTCGCCGACAACGGCACCCCGACCACCGGCATCCGCCACCGGATCGCACCACCGGCGTTGAACGCCAGGAAGGTGGTCTGTTCCCCGATGTAGGGCTGGTCGTACTGATCGGTGAGCATGGCGTTGCCCGAGACACCCTCACGCATGTTCTTGCAGAAGTTCTTGCGTCCCGAGCGCTGATCGAGCACCAGCAGGTTGCATCCGGTCGCGTTGGAGGTCACCCCGACGTTGCCGGTCGCCGAGATGGTCACCGGCGCGGTCACCGTGCCACCGGTCGGGCGGGTCCAGCTCAACGCCAGATCGTCGGGGACGCTGGGGTAGGCGAAGTTGGAGTTCGCAGCGTTGCCGCCGTAGCTGGACCACCCGATTCCCGGTACCGACCGGACGTCGATGTGGCCGTCGGAGCATGAGGACAGCGCCAGGGCGGCCACCGCCGCGAACACCACGACGAGAGTTGCCGGCATGCGCCGCATACCTCGCGGACGTCGGGCAACCGCCATCGAAGCTCCTTTACCTCTGCTCGCCGGAGCCATCACCGGCGACGCCAACGCTAGAGCCTATCCTGTGGGGCGTCGGCGACCGGTGCCGCGACGCCCCGGACACGGCCCCCGGAGGTGATATCTGGCGAATCCGGTCCACACGCGATGGCCTAGGGTTGCCTGTCATGACCACGATGTGGAACGCCAGCTACCGGTCGAGGTTCCGGGCCGGGCGTCGTCGGGACCCCGAGCAGGTGCGGTTCCTGACGATCGACTCGTTGCGCTGGGTGCTCCGCAATCGGGCCTATACGCCCTGGTATCTGGTGCGCTACTACCGTCTCGCGAAGTTCCGGATGGCCAATCCGCACATCGTGCTGCGCGGGATGCTGTTCCTCGGCCGCAATGTGGAGATCCACGCGACCCCGGAGATGAGCCGGATGGAGATCGGCCGCTGGGTCCACATCGGCGACGGCAACTCCATCCGCTGCCACGAGGGCAGCCTGCGCATCGGCGACAAGACGGTCTTCGGCTGCAACAACGTCGTCAACTCCTACCTCGACCTGGAGATCGGTGGCTCCACCCTGATCGCCGACTGGTGCTACATCTGCGACTTCGACCACCGCATGGACGACATCACCCTGCCCATCAAGGATCAGGGCATCGTCAAGGGGCCGGTGCGCATCGGCCCCGACACCTGGGTCGCCGCCAAGGTGACGGTGCTGCGCAACACCATCGTCGGCCGGGGCTGCGTCCTCGGCTCGCACGCGGTGGTCAAGGGCGTCATCCCTGATTACTCGATCGCCGTCGGTGCGCCGGCCCGCGTCGTCAAGAATCGCAAGGACGCCTGGGCCGCCAACGCCGCCGAACGTGCCGAACTCGAACGCGCTCTCGCCGACATCGAACGCAAGAAGGCACAAGCGGCGCGCGGCGAGGGCTGACCGGCCCCTGCCCTCCCGTTGGCTGAGCCGAGCCGGACCCTCTCGTTGGTGGCCGACCCGCCCGTTGGGTGGAACCGGCCGTGCCATCCGTCGAAGCGACGCGCCCCTCCCGTTGGTGGAGTCGGCCCCACCCTCCCGTTGGTGGCGTCGGCCGCGCTCCTCCCGCCCATCGAACCGACCCGCCCCCTCCCGTTGGTCGAGCCGGTGAGGAGCGCAAGCGACGAGCCGAGTCGAGACCTCCGCAACCCGACAGCGAAACCGAGCCACCGACAACCGAACACGGATCTGCCGACGCTGACAGCGTTCACCCCCAACCGATTCCGCGCCGGCGAAAGTTGTCGGACCCCCTCGCTACACTTGACTCAGTTCAGTTGGAGCGACCGAGCAGAGGAGGTGAACACCATGGCCGACACTATGATTCAGACCAATCAGGTCCCGCAACTGTCGATGACCGCCGACGACGCCAC
>NZ_JBDZDI010000031.1:0-47159 GCF_040044975.1 Gordonia oleivorans | reverse complement strand
GCGGCAACTCCAGATACTCCCGGACATAGGCTGTGATCTCAGCGATCGTGTAACCAGCACTAATACTCATGTTGTGAACCTCCTCCTCGGAAGTGACTCACACCCAGATTGGCATACAACGGAGATCGCACAGTCCGGACAGCTGATCGTCGGCGTGAATGTGCCCTACGCCCCGAACGAGTTCAAGGACAGCAGCGGTCAGATCATCGGTTTCGACGTCGACCTGATGAACGCCATCAGCAAGGTCCTCGGCGTCACCCCGGTCTACAAGGAGGCCGACTTCGACAAGATCATTCCGTCGATCCAGGCAGGTACCTTCAACATCGGTATGTCCTCGTTCACCGACAACCTCGAGCGGCAGCAACAGGTCGACTTCGTCACCTACTTCAATGCCGGCACCCAGTGGGCGCAGCAGGCCGGTGGGAACATCGACCCGAACAACGCCTGCGGCAAGAAGGTTGCCGTGCAGGCCACCACGGTGCAGGACACCGATGAGATCCCGGCGAAGAGCAAGGCCTGCACCGACGCGGGTAAGCCGGCCATCGAGAAGGTGAAGTTCACCGATCAGTCCGAGGCGACCAACGCCCTCGTTCTGGGTCGAGTGGACGCCATGTCGGCGGACTCGCCGGTCACCGCGTATGCGATCAAGCAGGCCGGCGGCAAGATCGAAGCGGCCGGAGAAGTGTTCGATTCGGCGCCGTACGGATATCCGATCGCCAAGGGATCGCAGCTGGCGCAGGCCGTCCAGAAGGCCGTTCAGTACCTGATCGACAACGGCCAGTACAAGACCATCACCGAGCATTGGGGCGTGCAGGCCGGAGCCATCCCGACCGCGGTCATCAACGGCGCAACGAGCTGACCGGGTGAGCTCACCGGCAACCGGTCCGATCGGTGTGGGTTCTGACGATTCGTCAGGACCCGCACCGATCAAGGCGGTACCCCTCAAGCATCCGGGGCAGTGGGTAGCCGCGGCGATCGTCCTCGTCCTGCTGTTCTTGTTCGTCTACGGCGCCGCGACCAACAGTGCCTACGGATGGAGCACCTACGCGAAGTACCTCTTCGACACCCGCATCCTCGAAGGTGTCGGATACACCCTCGCGTTGACCGTGCTGTCGATGGTGATCGCCATCGTGCTCGGCGTGTTGCTGGCGGTCATGAGACTGTCGCCGAACCTTGTTCTGCGGTCGGTGTCCTGGGTATATCTCTGGATCTTCCGCGGCACGCCGGTGTACGTGCAGTTGGTGTTCTGGGGGCTCTTCCCGTCGCTGTACAAACAGATCGATCTCGGAATCCCGTTCGTCTATCAGTTCGTTCACTTCGACATCCAGTCACTCAACGCGGCGTTCACCTTCGCGATGATCGGTCTGGCGCTCAACGAATCCGCCTACATGGCAGAGATCGTGCGCGCCGGTATCTCCTCGGTGGGCGAGGGGCAGACCGAGGCCTCGGTGGCGCTGGGGATGTCGTGGACCCAGACGATGCGGCGCACGGTGCTCCCTCAGGCCATGCGGGTCATCATCCCGCCGACCGGCAACGAGGTCATCAGCATGCTGAAGACCACCAGCCTGGTGACCGCCGTTCCGTTCAGCCTCGAGCTCTACGGCGTCGCGCACGATATTTCGGGTGTGAATTTCGAGCCGATTCCACTCCTGCTGGTCGCCTCGAGCTGGTATCTCGCGGTCACCAGCATTTTGATGGTCGGCCAGTTCTATCTCGAGCGTTACTACGCGAGAGGTGCCTCGAGGCAACTCACGGCCCGGCAGTTGAAGGCAATGGCGGCAGCGCAGAACAAGGTCGTCGTCGATGAGGAGAGCGATGAGCGTCGGTGACGTGAAGACGCAGCCCATGGTGCTGGCGGACCGCGTGTGCAAGAGTTTTGGGACTCTCCAGGTGCTCAAGGGCATCACTCTGGAGGTCGCGAAGGGCGAGGTCCTCTGCCTGATCGGCCCGTCCGGTTCGGGCAAGTCGACCTTCCTGCGCTGCGTCAATCACCTCGAGGTGGTCAACGCCGGACGCCTGTACGTCGACGGTGACCTCATCGGCTATCGGGAGCGTGGCGACAAACTCTACGAGATGAGCCCGAAGGACGCGGCCAAACAGCGCCGGGACATCGGCATGGTGTTCCAGCACTTCAACCTGTTCCCGCACCGGACGGCGCTGGAGAACGTGATCGAGGCGCCGACGCAGGTCAAGAAGCAGGCCAAGGACAAGGCCATCGCGCGGGCCAAGGACTTGCTCGACCGAGTGGGGTTGGCGGACAAGGCCGACACCTACCCGGCGCAACTGTCCGGTGGCCAGCAGCAACGTGTGGCGATCGCACGGGCGCTCGCAATGGACCCGAAACTGATGCTCTTCGACGAGCCCACCTCGGCGCTCGATCCCGAACTGGTAGGCGAGGTGCTCGGGGTGATGCGTGAACTCGCGGCATCGGGGATGACGATGGTTGTGGTCACCCACGAGATGGGTTTCGCCCGTGAGGTTGCCGATCAACTCGTCTTCATGGACGGTGGCGTCGTCGTCGAAAAGGGTGTTCCGCGTGAGGTTCTCGGAAATCCACAGCATGAACGGACAAAGGGTTTCCTGTCGAAGCTGTTATAAGAAATGGGTTGATTTCCATAACCGGGGAAGAGTGGCCGGGAAGCCCTGTTCCTTCGTTTGAATAACTATGTGCAGTACATTCTTTGGTGGTAAATGAGGGTGAACCGCCACCATTGTTCATGACTCTTCGCTACCGTGTTGATCGCGCTGATCGTCGCTTTTCTGCGCCTGGCGCGTCCACACGGAGGTAGATCATGCCACTCGAAACGGGTGCTGAATTCGCAGGCTATCGGGTCGTGCGTGCGCTGGGGTCGGGCGGGATGGGGGACGTCTACCTTGTCGAACATCCCCACCTGGGCCGGTTGGAGGCACTGAAACTCATATCTGCGCGTGGCGATGAGTCTTTCCAGCAGCGGTTCACCCGCGAGGCGCAAACGGCAGCATCTCTCAAACATCCCAGCATCGTCACCATCTATCACTACGGGGTTACCGACCAGGTTCCCTGGTTCACCATGGAATATATTGCAGGGGAGGATCTTTCACGTCATCAGCCGCTGCGTCCAGGCGACATCGGCACGATAGTCACGGCCACCGCGTCGGCGTTGGACTACGCGCACCAGCGAGATGTCGTTCACCGCGACGTCAAGCCGGGCAACATCATGATCACCCGCGACGGTCCGGGCACCGCGATCGAGCAGGTGACGCTGCTCGATTTCGGTATCGCCCGCCTCATCACCTCCAGCGCCCACTTGACAGCGACAGCCGCCTTTATCGGCACCCTGCACTACGCCGCACCGGAAATCCTCGACGGGAGTTCAGCCTCCGGCCGCTCTGATCAATACGCGTTGGGATGCACGGTTTTCGAGCTCTTGGCCGGACACCCCCCATTTGCCGGGGAACATCCCGGGGCCATCATGGCTGCGCACTGGAACTCGCCGCCGCCGCGATTGAGCGATGTGATTGCCGATTTTGCGCCTCTCGACGCTGCATTGGCCAGGGCGATGGCGAAGCGGCCGCCAGACCGCTACGCGTCATGTGGTGAATTCGCCGACGACATCCGAACCGGCCTCGCCCGACTGAACCCGAGCGTCCGTGACGCGACGACGGTCGTACGGCAGATCGGAGTCGCCGCGGTTGCGCCGATGGCCTCAGAAGCGACGTCGGCAACTCAGATTGTCTCGCGGCCCGCTCCGAGTAGTCGCCCCGTAACCGCTCCCCGGGTGGCGCCGCCGATCTCGAACCCTGGCATGCCGCCGATCTCGAACCCTGGCATGTCACCACTCTCGAATCCTGGAATGATCGACCCGAGGGGCAATTCCCCGTTCGCCAATTCCCCGTTCGGGCCGCCGAATCCGGCGAGCGGAGCGGTGTCCGGCGAATCGGGTCGCCCCACCGACGCACGTCGGGCGAGGCGTCGGCGAGTCATGATGATCGGCGTCCCGGTACTGGTCCTTCTCGTGGTCGCTGCGGTGGTGGCGGGGCTGGTCCTGTGGCCCGACGGCGAGTCGTCCGCTGACTCGATCGCCGGCGCGAATGCCGCACCCGTCGAACCAACACGTGTGTCCGAGATCATCCAGGTGTCGTTGGACGGGGTGCCGGTGGCGCACAACGCCTCTGACTCCACGCTGGACCCGGCGGGCGATGGGAAGGCGGTCTGCGGCTCATCGACGAAACTGGCGCTCATGGCGCCGTTGAGCGGGGCCCGCGCCGAAACCGCCAGTACCCTGCCGAACAGTGTTCGGATGGCGATCGATGCGCATAACTCGGCGAACCCCGAATGCCAGGTGGGCATCGCCCAGTTCGACACGCAGGCATCGGCCGACACCGCTGCCCGGGTGGCTCAGACCGCCGCCGCCGATCCGTCGATCATCGGCCTGATCGGCCCGTGGTCATCTGCAGAGTCTGCGGCGACGGGCCCTGTACTTGCGCCGGTGGGGCTTGCATTTGCGAGCCCGTCGGCAACGAGAAGCGTGCTCCTCGAGCAGAACTGGGGCAACTTCTTCATGGGCGCCGCGTACGAGGGGGTCCTCAACCGGGCAATCGCCCTCTATCTCCGGGGCGAGGGGTACCGCCGCGTATGTGTGGTCAGTGACGACGACGCGTACACCGCCGCCGCGGCGCGGATGTTCGCATCGAACCTCGGTGCCGCGGCCGACAACTCCTGTGTGATCACCGTGCCGGTGGGTAGTGAACAGTTTCCACAGCAGGTGCAGCAGGTCAAGAGTCAGGCACCAGACGCCGTCTTCTACCTCGGAGTGACCGACGAGGCGGCGCCATTCGTCGATCAACTACGCTCCGCGGGCCTGGCGGCGCCGATCTACGCCGGCGGCGACGGAGTGGTGAACCGATCGTTCTTCGCCATCACCGGACCGCAGGGATCGGGGGTACGCCTCACCTGTGAATGTGGCCCGGCCGCACCCGCATTCGTCAGTGACTACCGGGAGCGATATGGGCGGGAACCGCACTTCTTCGCCGCCGAGAGCTACGATCTGACGGCCATCATGCTCAAGGCGATCGATTCCGGGGTTCGTGACCGCGCGAGGATGGTGAACTTTCTGCGCAACTTTCACGGCGCCGGGATGGCCCGCGATTACGAATGGTTGGGCACCGGTGCGTTATCGCAGCCCACCGCGTGGATTTACCAGATCAGGTGAGGTGTGACCGGGATCAGTCGGGCTTCGTGCAGCAGAAGATCGCTGTACCCGGAAAGTAGCTGCCGCGCAACGGACTCCACTGTCCCCATTCGCGTTCCAGGTCGTCGGGCCACTCGGGTTCCACGATGTCGTCGAGAATCATTCCAGCCGAACGGATCTCGCGGACTCGATCACCGATCGTCCGATGATGCTCGACATAGGTGATCGTGCCGTCTGCGTCGACCTCCGAGTACGGCGTCCGGTTGAAGTAGGGGATGGCCACGGTCAGACCGTCCGGGCCGGGGTCGTCGGGGAACATCCAGCGCATCGGGTGATTGATCGAAAAGACCCACCGCCCACCGGGAATGAGGATGCGGGCGACCTCGGCCATCACGGTCGCGGAGTCGGCGACGAAGGGGACGGCCCCGAACGAGGAGAAGGCGATGTCGAACGAGGTGTCGGCAAAGGGCAGCGATTCGGCGTTGGCCTGAACCAGCGGCACCCGTTGCTCGCCGAATAGTTCCATCGCGGCGATGCCGTAGCCGAGCATGCCGCGGGACAGATCGGTGGCCACGACCTGTGCGCCGCGGGTCGCGAGCCATCGCGAGCACGGCGCCGAACCGCATCCCACTTCCAGGATGGTGCGTCCCCGAACGTCGCCGAGGAGGTGCGCATCGGCCTCGCGCAGATTCTCCGGACACCACACGAAGTCGCCGCCGGCGACGTCGGCACCGAGGAAATCCCCGTGCTCGCGGTGATACTCACGGCTTTCCAGATCCCACCACGAGCGGTTGGCCCGCTCGCTGACCGCCGAACCGATGTCGCCGAGGACCCGCGGTTGGTGCGGTGAATCGGGCGTCGACGGATCAGGAGAGTTCACGCAGCGAGTGTAGAGCGGGCCCGTCCCGGACGGTTATGCAATCAACTCGTAGAAGCGGAACAACGAGAAGTCATCGATCGGCAGGACTGCCATGTCGCCGAATCCGGCCTCCACCGCGTAGGTGCGCAGCGTCTCGGGTCGCATCACCGTGCCGGTGGCCGCCGACGGCGTCGACGACATGCCGTCCGGCAGGCAGATGAACAGCGAGAAGCCGTACATCAGGCGGTCGACCTCGGAGGCCGGCCCGGCGAACGCGGGGGAGACGGCCTCGTCCATGACGATCATCGAACCGCCGGGCGCGAGTGCCTCGCGCACCGCGCGGAGGACATCCACCGGACGCGGCATGTCGTGGACGCACTCGAAGGCAAACGCCAGATCGAACGGCTCGGCGTCGGCGAGGGTCGCGGCGTCGGCGAGTTCGAAGCGAACCCGTGCGGCCACACCGGCCTCGTCGGCATTGCCGCGGGCCGCGTCCACCGATTTCTCGTCGATGTCGAGGCCGACGAGGGTGGCCTCCGGGTAGGCGGTCGCCAGCGCGATCGTCGACCACCCGAAACCGCATCCGATGTCGGCGACGCGGGCACCCGGGCGGCGCAGCCGCCGGTCCACCTCGGGGACCGACGCCAACGCCGGCGCCAGCGCGCGCTCGAACCAGGGACGGTTCAGCGCCGACTGGCACTCCCGTGCGTCGACGCCGAACCGATGCCAGCTGACGCCGCCACCGCCGCGGTAGGCGTCGAGGAGTTCGGGGAGGCGGCCGAAGGCGGCAGCGAAGATCCGGGGCAGTTCCCCGAGATAGGCGAGACTGTGTCGGTCGAGCAGGACCTCCGCAGCGCCCGGTGACAGGGCGAATCGCGGCGGCGTGGTCTCGAGGCCGACGCTCACCAGCGCGTAGGCGGCCTGCATCTCCAGCCACTCGCGGGCGTAACGCGGATCAGTGCCGGTACGTCGTGCCAGATCGTCCGAGGTCGTCGGGCCGTGGTTGGCAAGCTCGGCGTACCAGCCCATCCGTTCCCCGATGTACACGCTCATGAACTCCGAGACGTGCAGGGCATCGGCGAAGAGTCGTTCGGCGACGGAGTCGGCGTCGGCCATCGCGAGGTTGTCAGCGGTGGGCGCATCGAGGGGACTGGGGTCGGTCATGGTCCCAGAGTCCGCTTGCCGCCACCGATAGTCGACCGTTTTGTCCGATCGATATACGACTCGCAGGAGCAGATCGACTCAGCAGGCCCGACCGCCGACGATGTGCTCGGAGACCGTGTCGGGATCCCAGCGGCGCAGCGCGGTGATCGTGGCCGGTGCGTCCGGCGGCGCCGCGGCCGCGCCGAGAACACGCAGGACCTCCGGTACCGCGTCCACCTCGACGCGACGGGCCAGTGTCACGTGCGGCGTCCAGCGGCCCGGCCGGCAATGCTCGAACAGAGCAGACTCATGCCCGTCCGACGTCGCGTACTCGGCACCGAGCCGAACGATCGCCGAGTGCGCCGACAGCAGTTCCGTCGTCGGCACCACCAGGCGGGCGATGACGCGTCGGTGCCCGTCGCCGAAGACCACGATGCCGCCGAGCGACACCGGAAACGGCAGTCGCATCGCCACCGTGGACAGGGCCGGGTCGATGCCGGACGCGATGTGACCGGCGGCGATGGCGGTGATGTGCGGGCGATTGGTCGACGACCGGATCGAGGCCTGATTGGGTAGTCCGGCGTCGGCCAGGTCGGCCCATTGGCGCCGGATCCGCTGGTCAGAGACGTCGTCGAGGAGGAATTCCACCGAGTGCGCCACCGTTGCACCTCTCGTCGTGTCCGAGGTCTTCGGTGACCGTCGGCGTCGCGGAGGGCATTTGCCCAGCACAACGCCCCTGGAGTACCCTGATCGACGCGCGTGTGCTGTATCTCGCGCGGTTGCGTGTGCCCTCAGACAGGGCACGCCCCCCAGCACGACAAACTGTACCTACTACATACCTGTCCGGAGCAACTCACCAATATGCCGTCCTCCACCATCACCTCGCCGCAAGTAGCCGTCAACGACATCGGCTCGGCTGAGGACTTTCTCGCCGCCATCGACTCCACGATCAAGTACTTCAACGATGGCGACATCGTCGAAGGCACCATCGTCAAGGTCGACCGCGACGAGGTTCTGCTCGACATCGGTTACAAGACCGAAGGCGTGATCCCCTCACGCGAACTCTCGATCAAGCACGACGTCGACCCCAATGAGGTCGTCAACGTCGGCGACGAGGTCGAGGCCCTGGTTCTGACCAAGGAAGACAAAGAGGGTCGGCTGATCCTGTCCAAGAAGCGCGCACAGTACGAGCGCGCCTGGGGCACGATCGAGGAGCTCAAGGAGAAGGACGAGGCCGTCAAGGGCACCGTCATCGAGGTCGTCAAGGGCGGCCTGATCCTCGACATCGGCCTGCGTGGCTTCCTCCCGGCATCGCTGGTGGAGATGCGTCGCGTGCGCGATCTGCAGCCGTACATCGGCAAGGAGATCGAGGCCAAGATCATCGAGCTCGACAAGAACCGCAACAACGTGGTGCTCTCGCGTCGTGCGTGGCTCGAGCAGACCCAGTCCGAGGTTCGCAGCGAGTTCCTGCACCAGCTGCAGAAGGGCCAGGTCCGCAAGGGCGTCGTGTCCTCGATCGTCAACTTCGGTGCGTTCGTCGATCTCGGCGGCGTCGACGGTCTGGTGCACGTCTCCGAGCTGTCCTGGAAGCACATCGATCATCCGTCCGAGGTTGTCACCGTCGGTGACGAGGTCACCGTCGAGGTTCTCGACGTCGATCTCGACCGTGAGCGGGTCTCGTTGTCGCTCAAGGCGACTCAGGAAGATCCGTGGCGTCAGTTCGCCCGTACCCACGCGATCGGTCAG
Source organism: Gordonia oleivorans (assembly GCF_040044975.1). Taxonomy (NCBI): domain Bacteria; kingdom Bacillati; phylum Actinomycetota; class Actinomycetes; order Mycobacteriales; family Gordoniaceae; genus Gordonia; species Gordonia oleivorans. Next base: position 38,240 of record NZ_JBDZDI010000031.1, on the reverse strand, counting down.
ATCGTTCCGGGCAAGGTCACCAAGCTGGTGCCGTTCGGTGCATTCGTCCGCGTCGACGAGGGCATCGAGGGCCTGGTGCACATCTCCGAGCTGGCCGAGCGCCACGTCGAGGTCCCGGACCAGGTTGTCGCCGTCGGCGACGACGCGATGGTCAAGGTCATCGACATCGACCTCGAGCGTCGCCGGATCTCGCTGAGCCTCAAGCAGGCCAACGAGGATTACACCGAGGAGTTCGACCCGTCGAAGTACGGCATGGCCGACAGCTACGACGAGCAGGGCAACTACATCTTCCCCGAGGGCTTCGACGCCGAGACCAACGAATGGCTCGAAGGCTTCGAGAAGCAGCGTGAGGCATGGGAGGCCCGGTACGCCGAGGCCGAGCGTCGCCACAAGATGCACACCGCCCAGATCGAGAAGTTCGCCGCTGCTGCGGCCGAGGCCGAGAAGGCCCCGTCGGACTACTCGTCGGCATCGGAGAGCCGTAGCGCGTCGACCTCGTCGTCGTCCTCGTCCTCGTCGTCGGCCGGTGGTTCACTGGCCAGCGACGAGCAGCTCGCCGCGCTTCGCGAGAAGCTGTCGGGCAACGCCTGATCGTGCCCTGACGTAAGTCAACTGAACTCCCCGGCCCGGTATGGGCCGGGGAGTTCTGTCTTCCCGGGACATCGGACACATTGTCTTTTGACAATAATTTTCATTAACGGGTTGACTGTCCGTTGTGTATGCAAAACTGACAAATCCGACCAAGATCATCGCCCTGGCATCGGTCGCCTCGTTCGCGCTGGCCGCCTGCGGAACGGACTCCTCCTCCGGGGGTGCCTCGTCCGCGGCGCCAGTGGCCACTGAACAGGAAAGTGCGACACCGCGACTCGCGCTGTCGTATGACGGGGGTGTGTTGATCCTCGACGCGAACTCGCTCGACCAGGTCGCCGACATCCCGGTCGAGGGCTTCACCCGACTCAACTCGGCCGGCAACGGCCGCAACGTGTTCGTGTCCACGAGCGACGGATTCCAGGTGCTGGACATGGGTACCTGGACGGAATCCCATGGCGACCACGGACACTCCTACACAGCAACGCCGGTCATGACGGACATGCGATTCGGCGGCACAAAGCCAGGCCACGTGGTGCCGCACGACGGGCGAATCACGTTGTTCTCCGACGGCACCGGCGAAGTCGACATCGTCGATCCCGATGCGCTCGCCGAGGGGAGAGCCGAATCGACGAGCCATACCGTGCCCGAACCCCACCACGGTGTTGCGGTGGCGCGTGCAGACGACACGCTCGTCGTGTCGGTCGGCAACGAGGACGAGCGCAGCGGGATCGCCATTCTGGATGGTGATCGTCGGGAGATCGCCCGTAACGACCAATGCCCCGGCATCCACGGCGAATCCGGAGCCGCCGACGGAGTACTGACCTTCGGCTGCGAGGACGGCATCCTGATCGTGCGCGGCAACGAGATTCAGAAGGTACAGAGCCCCGATGGGTACGGCCGCATCGGCAACCAGGCCGGTGACGAATCGTCGCCGATCTCGTTCGGCGACTACAAGAAGGAGCAAGACGCCGAACTCGAGCGCCCACAACAGTTCTCGCTGACCGACACCCGCAACGGCACGATCCGGATCGTGCCGATCAGCACCAGCTATAGCTTCCGGTCGCTGGAACGGGGCCCCAACGGAGAGGCGGTTCTCCTCGGCACCGACGGCGCGATCCACGTCTTCGACGTGAACACCGGTGCCGAGATCAGGTCCGTTCCGGCGATCGGTGCATGGACTGAACCCGATGAATGGCAGTCACCGATGCCGAATATGGTTGTGCAGAACGGGGTGGCGTATGTCAGCGACCCGAGCGCGAAGACGATCACCGCGTTCGATCTCGCCGACGGGAAGCGGAAGGATCAGGCACAGTTGCCGCAGACGACCATCGAGTTGACCGGCGTCACCGGCTGAGGCGGCAGGACGGATCGCGATTCTCACGGCCGGGTGGAGCCGAGAGTGGCGCCGGGTTCCGGAGGCGGTCGGTCACATGACCGGGCGGACGTGCACGTCGGTGAGGTTCCGCAGATCCACATCGAGCAATGCCGTGGCGTCCGCGCGCGAGGACATCGGGATCGATAGTCGTCGGGTCCGCTCCGCGATGCCGTCGGTGCGAACCGCCGTCGTCGCGTCCCTCGGTTCATGTGGCATGAACCGAGGGACGCGACGCCGAGCAGTACGGCAACCACGATGCAGCACGACATGGTCTCGCTCCTCCTTCGCCCGTCGGCCCCGTGTCGTGGCACCCCCTCGAAGAGACGCTGGTCCGAGTATGTCTCAACGTGTGACGATCTTCACCCGCGGGTCGCGTGACCGGTACTTCGTGGCCGTTTGCCACACTGGGAGTCGTGATCCGAGTAGGGCTGACCGGCGGCATCGGCGCCGGCAAATCGACCGTCGCCACCACCCTGATCGAGCGGGGTGGCTACCACATCGACGCGGACAAGATCGCCCGAGAGGTCGTCGAGCCGGGGACTCCCGGCCTCGCGGCCCTCGTCGAGGCGTTCGGCGAGGGCATTCTCGCCGACGACGGCACCCTTGACCGAGCCGCGTTGGCGGCCAAGGCATTCGTCGACGATGAGAGCCGCACCACGCTCAACTCCATCACGCACCCGCTCATCGGGGCGCGCACCCAGGAACTGCTCGAGGCCGCCCCCGACGACGCCATCGTCATCCAGGACATCCCGCTACTGGTGGAGAACCATGGGGCGCCGTTCTTTCATCTGGTCATCATCGTCGGCGCCGACGAAGAGCTGCGGATTCACCGGCTGACCACCCAGCGAGGCCTTCCCGAGGCCGATGCCCGCGCACGCATCGCCGCGCAGGCAACCGACGAGCAGCGTCGCGCGGTGGCCGATGTCTGGTTGGACAACTCCGGCACCCCCGGCGACCTGGCGGGCGCGTCGGCGGCGTTGTGGGATCAGCGTCTGGTTCCGTTCGAGGCCAATGTGCGCCACCGGCGTGCTGCCGAGCCGGATCCGAGACTGATTGCGGCCGAACCGAATCCCGATTCGCTCGGCGCTCGCATCACCAACCGGTTGTGGGCGATCTGTGGGGACAAGGCGACGGCCGTCGTGGTGAGCGCCCCGGCAACCGACGATGCACCCACGGAACTCACCATCTCCGCACGTGACGCCGCGGCGGCGGCGGAACTCGAGTCCCTCCTCCCGCCGGGGGGATTTGCCCGCACCGCACCGGATACATATGCGTCGTCGGACCCCGGCAGGCCCGCACGGGTGCTGGTCGCCGAGGGATAGCGGATCCCGAGGTCGCCGAACGCGTCAGGCGAAGTGTGCGGACAGACGCGCGTGCCGGTGCCGGAACAGATGGCCGACGAACCACCGCAACACCGGCGACAGCGGACGCAGTGGCAGGCGCGGAAGAAACGCGACCTCGTCGAGTACCTCCGTGGCCTCCGGTGAGTCGGGAGAGGACGGTGAGATCGGCGTGAGTGTGCGATCGTGCCGCCACGACGTCATCGTGAGCATCGATGAGCGTTCCCGAAATCCGATCCCCGGCCGGAGTTCGGCGATGGTCAGGTCGTCGTAGTCCAGGGGTAAGAAACCACCGTAGAGAAGCCAGACCTTTCCGATCCGCACACCGGGTTCGACGTCGGCGATCGTCTTCCCGCGGTGCCGCCGCGGCAGGACCATCCGCAGGTAGGGCATCAGTTCGGCGTTGATGCCGTCCATACTCGCGACACGTTCCCACACGCGGTCGGGCGCAGCGGCGATCACCGTGCGTCGGGTCACCCGCTGTGGCGCCGTCATGGCCGATCCCGCCACGTCATCCGCGTCCCGGTCACATCGTCGAGCCACGCCTGGACGTCGTGTCCGTGGTCGGCGGCGCCCACCAGTGCGCGCGTCGCAATGTCGACCGCGGTAACGGCATCGGCGAGTGGGAGCAATCCGGCGTCGTGCGCGGCGAACACCTCGTCGACGTCGACGAGGTGCAACGGTGTGCCCGGCACGTCGACGAGATCGAGATACCAGTCCTCGGCGTGCCAGCAACCGGCGTCGTCCGGGCCGCCGAACCGGCCGACGTCGAGGTAGAGGCGTTGGCCATCACGAAACCCCTCGTCGAAATGGAAGATGTTTGCGCGCAGGCCCAGAGTCGGAAGCAGCCAGGATTCGAGGTAGGAGAATCGGGGATGGCCGGGGGTGGGACGGGCCATGTACAGACCCACGTCGGTGGGCCGGTACGCGTCGACCCGTCGGACGAACCCCTTGTTGTCGGTGTTCGTCATCGCTGCGACATCGAAGATCTCGCGTTTCGGTGGGTGCACGTCGACCTCTGTGGGCATGTCTGAGACCTTACGGCCCGCCTGCGCCGACAGCGCGGAACATCGATGTCATAGGTCGCGTTTACCCTGGTGTCATGGCCTTTGCAGCAGAACGTCCGGTGATCGCGCACTCGGAGTACCGCCCGATCGGTGAGGTCGAGCGGACCGAGGGCCACTTCACGGTGGTCAGTGAGTACGAGCCTGCGGGTGACCAGCCGGCGGCCATCGATGACCTGGAGAAACGCATCACGGCAGGGGAGAAGGACATCGTCCTGCTCGGCGCCACCGGAACCGGCAAATCGGCGACCACGGCGTGGCTCATCGAGCGGGTGCAGCGACCCACCCTGGTGATGGCGCCCAACAAGACCCTCGCCGCGCAACTGGCCAACGAACTGCGGGAGATGCTACCGAACAACGCGGTCGAGTATTTCGTCTCGTACTACGACTACTACCAACCCGAGGCATACATCGCGCAGACCGACACCTACATCGAGAAGGACTCGTCGATCAACGACGACGTGGAGCGGCTTCGTCACTCGGCGACGTCCAATCTGCTGTCCCGGCGGGACGTCGTCGTGGTCGCATCGGTGTCGTGCATCTACGGTCTGGGCACCCCGCAGTCCTACCTCGACCGTTCCGTCGAGGTGAACGTCGGCGACGAGGTCGACCGCGACGCACTGCTGCGGCTGCTCGTCGACGTGCAGTACGCCCGCAACGACGTCGCCTTCAGTCGCGGCACCTTCCGCGTCCGCGGTGACACGGTCGAAATCATTCCCTCCTACGAGGAGCTCGCCGTGCGCATCGAGTTCTTCGGCGACGAGGTCGAGGCGCTGTACTACCTGCATCCGTTGACCGGAGACGTTGTGCGACAGGTTGATTCGCTGCGGATCTTTCCCGCGACGCACTACGTCGCCGGCCCGGACCGGATGGAGAAGGCGATGACGAGTATCGAAGAGGAACTCGAGTCACGCCTGTCCGACCTGGAGGGCAAGGGCAAGCTGCTCGAGGCGCAACGGCTGCGTATGCGCACCACCTACGACCTGGAGATGATGCGTCAGGTCGGTTTCTGCTCGGGGATCGAGAACTACTCGCGCCACATCGACGGCCGACCGGCCGGCAGCGCGCCGGCGACGCTGATCGACTACTTCCCGGAGGACTTCCTGCTGGTCATCGACGAGTCGCACGTGACCGTCCCGCAGATCGGCGGTATGTACGAGGGCGACATGTCGCGCAAACGCAACCTCGTCGAATACGGCTTCCGGCTGCCGTCGGCGGTCGACAACCGCCCGCTCACCTGGGATGAGTTCGTCGACCGTATCGGTCAAACCGTCTACCTGTCGGCGACGCCCGGACCGTACGAACTCGGGCAGTCCAACGGCGAGTTCGTCGAGCAGGTGATCCGCCCGACCGGCCTGGTCGATCCGGAGATCGTCGTGAAACCCACCAAGGGGCAGATCGACGACCTCGTCCACGAGATCCGCGAACGGACCGAACGCGACGAGCGGGTACTGGTGACCACCCTGACCAAGAAGATGGCCGAGGATCTCACCGATTACCTCCTCGAACTCGGCATCCGCGTTCGATACCTGCACTCCGAGGTCGACACATTGCGGCGTGTCGAATTGCTTCGGCAGCTACGATCCGGTGATTTCGACGTGCTCGTCGGTATCAATCTGCTGCGAGAGGGGCTCGATCTGCCCGAGGTGTCGCTGGTGGCGATCCTCGACGCGGACAAGGAAGGCTTCCTGCGGTCGACGACGTCGCTGATCCAGACCATCGGCCGCGCCGCGCGCAATGTGTCCGGTGAGGTGCACATGTACGCCGACAAGATCACCGACTCGATGCGCAATGCCATCGACGAGACCGAACGTCGCCGCGAAAAGCAGGTCGCCTACAACACCGAGCACGGAATCGATCCGAAACCGTTGCGCAAGAAGATCGCCGACATCCTCGATCAGGTGTACCGGGAGGCCGAGGACACCTCGGCGGGCGTGGTCGGATCGGGGCGCAGTGCCAGCCGCGGACGACGTGCCCAGGGTGAGGTGTCCAAGGCGGCGAGCGCCGGGGTGATCGAGAAGCGCGACGTCTCGTCGATGCCACGTGCCGAACTGGCCGATCTGGTGGCGCAGCTGACCGAGCAGATGATGTCCGCCGCCCGCGATTTGCAGTTCGAGCTCGCGGGTCGACTGCGCGACGAGATCGCGGACCTGAAAAAGGAGCTCCGCGGAATGGATGCGGCCGGGATCTCGTGACTGCTGCCGCGATCGCGGGACAAAACACCGGGCGTCACACTAGCCTGCTGATCCAGGGCTCCCTAGAGTGTGGGGGATGCATGTGCTCGCCCATACGGGCGGTGCCGAACACGAGGTGGAGGTAGGGATGAGCGCGTATACCACGGTTGTCGTCGGAACCGATGGCTCTGAGTCGTCGATGGCCGCGGTCGATCGTGCGGGGGCCATTGCAGGTGCGAACGCCAAGCTGGTGATCGCATGCGCGTATTTCCCGAACGAGCGGTCCGCGGGTGAAGTCGCCGACGTCCTCAAGGATGAGGCGTACCAGGTGACCGGATCGTCGCCGACCGAGGAGATCTTGCGCCGCGCCAAGGAGCGCGCCACCTCTGCCGGTGCCACGCAGGTCATCCAGCGTGCGGTCAAGGGAGCACCGGTAGACGCATTGCTTCAGCTGGTCACCGATGTCCAGGCCGATCTACTGGTGGTCGGGAACCGCGGACTGAACTCCATCGCCGGTCGACTGCTGGGATCGGTCCCGGCCGACGCCGCCCGTAAGTCCACCTCCGACGTCCTGATCGTTCACACCACATAGGGCGCGCGGACGATCTGCCCGCCGAGAACTCACTCGGTGGGCAGATCCGACAGTTCCTCGGGTAGCTCACCGGCATGCACCACGATGAGCCGTTGCGTGCTGCGGGTGAGCGCCACATAGAGGTCACTGTGCCCCCGGGGGGACTGAGCGATCAGCTCGCCGGGCTCGACGACCACGGTGGTGTCGAACTCGAGGCCTTTGCAGGTGGTGACGGTGTGCACTCGAGGCCTGTCCGCCTCGGGACGATCGGCGAGAGCGTCGGCGACAGCGACGCTGAGGGTATCGGGTACGACGATGCCGGTCAGGCCGGTCAGGTCGGCCCGCGTGGCCGTCGCCACAACGGCCGCGACCAGATGATCGGCGTCGATGGGCACGGCGGTCGGCGCAATTCCGTTGGAGCGCAGTGATGTCGGCGCCGACATCTCCGGGTTCACGTGCCGCAGTACCCGGGCGGCATAGGTCATGATCTCGGCCGGGGTCCGGTAGTTGACGGTGAGTTCGCGCAACTGCCAACGCTTTGCGACATAGGGTGTCAACACCTCGTCCCACGAGGTGGTACCGGCGAGATCGCCGGTCTGGGCGGTATCGCCGATGATGGTCATCCACCGATTCGGGATGCGGCGCATCACCATTCGCCACGCCATCGCCGAGAGTTCCTGCGCCTCGTCGACGATCACGTGACCGAAGGTCCAGGTGCGGTCGCCGTATGCGCGTTCGGCGGTGGTCGCCCGGTTGGTCTGGGTCTGACGGGCGGCGAGCTGCTCGGCGTCGATGAGGTCGTAGGCCATCAGGATCTCGGGATCGAGTTCATCCTCGAGGTCCTGTGGGGCCGAACCGGTCAGGATGTCGAGCGCGTCCTGCGCCTCGGCGAGTTGCCGACGCCAGTGGGCGCGCTCCTCCGCCTCGGCCTCCGCGGTTCCGTAGCCGATCAGTTCGGCGAGTTCGTCGAGCAGCGGCACGTCGGCGGGTGTGAGCGTCGAGTCGTCGGCGGCAGCCGCCCGATACAGCGTCGCGCGGTCGGCGTCCGACCATCCCGGAGTGCACTTTCGCAGAGAATTCGTGTCGGCGAACAGGTCTCGCAGCACATCCTGGGGCGTCAGCGTCGGCCAGAATTCGAGCAACACGGCGCGGATGTCGGGATCTCGGGACATGTCGGTGCGGATGTCGGCGATGTCGCCGGCGCTGAGGAGTTGCGATCCGTCGAGCAGACTCGAACCGATGGCCCGGGCATGTCGTTCGGCGAGTCCGTTGAGCGCGGTGCGCAGGAACACCGACTGCGCTTGATTGTGTGCGCGGCGCGACGACCTCGCCTTGCCGCGTGCGGCCTTGATGAGGTCGGCGTCGACCTCGATCCGATAGCCGTCGAAGAACACGGGAATCGGTGTGCGGGGCAACGACTCCCGAGCTCGAACCGCCCGTTTCAGGACGTCGATCATGCCGAGTCTGCCCTTGACCTCACGCGTTGTGCGGGGTTCGTCGGCGGTGGCGTGCACGCCGGGGAACAGCTCGCCGATGGTGGCCAGCAGGACACCCGATTCACCGAGCGACGGCAGCACCTGTCCGATGTAGTCGAGGAAGTCGTTGTTCGGGCCGACGATGAGAATGCCGCTGCGGGAGAGGATCTCACGGTGGGTGTAGAGCAGGTAGGCGGCTCGGTGCAGCGCGACGGCGGTCTTGCCGGTACCCGGCCCGCCCTGGATCACGGTCACGCCGCGATGCGTGGACCGGATGATCAGATCCTGTTCACGTTGGATCGTCTCCACGATGTCGGTCATCTCGCCGGTCCGGGCGGTGTTCATGGCTGCGACGAGCGCCGACTCGTTGACCACATCGCCGTGTCCGAAGTCGTCGGCGATCGCCTCACCTGCGGTCAGCACCTCGTCGTTGACCGCGCGGACCCGGCGATTGCGCGTGCGAATGTGCCTGCGGCGGGCCACATCCTCGGGTGCCGCGGGTGTCGCGAGATAGAACGGTCGGGACAGTGGGGCGCGCCAGTCCAACAGCAGGGTGGTGTCGGCGGCGTCGTCGTCGAGGACGCCGATCCGACCGATCCGGCGGGTCTCCCCATCGTCGAGATCCAATCTGCCGAAGTACAGATTGTGTTCGGCCGCATCGAATTTGGCCAGGTCGTCGACGTACATGCGCTCGTAGGATTCGCGTTCGGACGCAGCCTGCGGTGTGCCGTCGGACTCGCGCAACGTTGCCGAGAGGCGACGCTCGGTGTTGGCCCGCATGCGGTCGAGGCGGGCGTAGACGAGGTCGAGATGTGCCTGCTCCTCCACGGTGTGCGCGTCGTCGCCGGTCTGGATGGAAGACGACGTACTCACCGCGACGGCACTCCGTGGCCGCTCACGCCCGCGGGGAAACGGAGTCCGCGCGTGCGCATCTGGTCCGTGATACTCGCTGCCCGCGTCGGATTGCCGAGCACGTCGCACACGTCGGCGGCAGGGCCGGCCAACCATGGCGCACCGAGTCGGTCGGACAACCAGGCCAGCACGCTGCGCTGGGGCCCGAACGGAATCGGGGTGTCGGGCGAGGAGCCGAGAACGCCGTGCCGGGACACGTAGATGTGGAACGAAAGCGTCAGCGGTTCCGACGCGACGTAGAGGGGAAAGCTGTGGGAATTCACTGTCATTCGTTGATAGTTGGGTTCGGTCTGGTCGAGGGCGGCCAGTTCGGATGCGGTCAGCCAGGCCGCCGAGGTATCGACGCCGCCGCCGGCACTGCGATAGGGCGTCGCGGGAATATACCCGCCCCGGGCGACATGCGCCGAATGAGAGACCGTCATTCCCTCGATCCGCACCGGGAGAATGCGACGACTCAGACCGGTCGGGTCGAGGCCGGCCCGAGCGAACTTCCGGGACAGTACTGCGGGTGACGCGTTCGACCCGACGGCCACGACCATCGCTGTCCCCGGGATCGGCGATCGACGATCACCGACCCCGGAGACGGCACCGTCCTCGCACCACGGATACAGGTGGGGGGCGAAGTCGGACGGGGTGACCGGGGCGGGCCGGGTGTCGTGCAGCGTCAGGACGCGGCCTTCCGCCAGCGCCGACGACCGGCGTCGGCCGTCTCCTGAGCCTTCTCCTGAGCGGTGGCGGCCAGGGACCGCGCCGATTCGGCCAACTCCGGTGCCTTCTCGCCGAGCCGATCGGCAACCTCGGCGGAGCGTTCGCTGATGAGCTCGGCCCACTCGGTCGATCGGTCGCGGGCGGCTTCGGCCAGTTCGGGTGCGCGTTCGCTGATCAGCTCCGCCCACTCGGTCGATCGCTCGCGCGCCAGCTCGGCCAGCTCCGGTGCGCGGTCACGGAGCAGGTCGGCGAACTCCACCGATCGCTCGCGGGCGACCTCGGCGAGTTCCGGCGCGCGATCACGCACCTTCTCGGCCACGTTCTCGGACTTCTCACCGAGAGCGGTGGCGCCGTCGTGTGTGCGTTCGACGAACGAATCCCAGGCCGAGGTACCGGCTTTGGCGCCGAACGGCAGAGCTGCGCTCACGGCGGCGCCGGCCGCATTGGCCTTGCGCTTGCCGCGCCAGGCCAGCGACGGCTTGCCCTCGGTGTCGGCGGCGGCGATCAGCAGGCCACCGGTCAGGCTGATGTTCTTGAAGAACTGGGTGCGTTGCGCGGCCCGCTTGGCGGGATCGGTTTCCTGCCAGAACGGGTGACCCGCGAACGTCGTCGGTACCAGCGAACCTGCGAGCGCGATGGCGGCCACACGAGGGAACTTTCCGGTGGCCAGCAGTGCGGCGCCACCCACCTGGATGGCGCCGTTGATCCGGACGAGCGTCGCCGGATCACTGGGGAGAGTGGCGGAGACGTTGGGCGGCAGTGCGTTGAGCGAACTCTCGATGAAGTCGCCGGCCATCTCGGCGCGTCCGGCCGGTTTGCGCACGGCGTCGATACCCGAGGCGAAGAAGACGGTGGCGAGCATGGGACGTGCGATACGGCGAAGAATCATCGGTGATACTGCCCTTCGTTCGGTCTGCTGGTGGAACCGGAACCGCGGCACTCGGACACCCGGCTGTTGGAGTGGACGATGTCGATCCGGCGCCTTATCGAGGCTACCCGTCGGTGCGCGGTCCGGTGGTTCGTGTGGTCGCCCCGCCGCGTCCGCGCCGCCGACGGCCGAGCATGTCAGCGGTTCCGTCCGCGCGGGTGGCCGGGCCGGCTCGAGCCCGGGGGCGAGTGCCGTGCCGATGCTCCACCCCTGTTGGGGGAACCGGGTCTCACCAGCCGCGCTCGCGCCACTCCGGCAGCGCGGGGCGTTCGGTACCCAGGGTGGTGTCCTTGCCGTGCCCCGGATAGACCACGGTGGAGTCGGGGAAACGATCGAAGATCTTCGTCGAGACATCGTCGATGAGGCGATCGAAATCACCTGGCTCCCAAGTTTTTCCGACGCCACCGGGAAAGAGTGAGTCGCCGGTGAAGAGATGGACGACACCATCGGCGGGATCGGTGAGTGCCAACGCGATAGAGCCCGGGGTATGACCCACCAGATGGATTGCGGTGAAGGTGAGGTCGCCGACCGTGAGAACGTCGCCGTCGTCGACGAGGAGATCGGGGGTGATGGGTAACTCGTCGGCATCGAAGCGTCCGGCCGCGGTCGGTGCACCGGTGGCGGCGGCGACCTGTTCGAGTGCCTGCCAGTGGTCGAAGTGTCGATGGGTGGTGACGATGAGCTTCGGCGTACCACCCAACTGGGCGAGGACCGCCAGGATGGTGTCGGCGTCGTTGGCGGCGTCGATGATGAGCTGGTCGCCGGTGGCGGTTGAGGTGACGATGTAGGCGTTGTTGTCCATCGGACCGACCGACACCTTGACGATCGTGGCGTTGGACAGGGTTCGTCGCTGTGGACCCGATTCGGACAGGTCGCCGGTGTAGTTGTCGGTGATGGTGATCTCGGCTGAGGACATGAAAACCAAGCGTAGCCCCGACGGCTGCGTGATCCGGCGGCGTCGCAGGGATCGACATCGGAGCAGGTCGACGATGCCGCGTATCGTGGGATGCCGGTGCGCTGATGGGTTCGGCGCCGCAGAAGCTTGTTTCTCACCGGATTGTCGGTGGCCCTCGCTACGGTGATCCGCGCGGGGTGCCGCAAGCCCCGACAGCCGAGTTCGTAGATAGGAATGTAGTGGTTGATCGCCTGATCGTCCGCGGAGCGCGTGAGCACAATTTGCGCGGAGTCGACGTGGACCTCCCGCGTGACAGTCTGATCGTTTTCACCGGTCTGTCCGGGTCGGGGAAGTCGTCCCTCGCGTTCGACACGATCTTCGCCGAGGGACAGCGTCGGTACGTCGAGTCGCTCTCGGCCTACGCCCGCCAGTTCCTGGGCCAGATGGACAAGCCCGACGTCGACTTCATCGAGGGACTCTCACCCGCGGTGTCGATCGATCAGAAGTCCACCAACCGCAACCCACGCTCGACGGTCGGCACCATCACCGAGGTGTACGACTATCTGCGTCTGCTCTACGCGCGCGCAGGGAAGGCGCACTGCCCGGTGTGTGGTGCCGAGATCGCCAAGCAGACGCCGCAGCAGATCGTCGATCAGGTCCTCGAGATGTCGGAGGGCACCCGATTCCAGGTGCTCGCGCCGGTCGTCCGCACCCGCAAGGGGGAATTCGTCGATCTGTTCGCCGAACTGCAAACGCAGGGCTTCTCCCGTGCGCGTGTGGACGGCGTGGTGCATCAACTGTCCGATCCGCCGAAGCTGAAGAAGCAGGAGAAGCACGACATCGAGGTGGTCGTCGACCGCCTGGCGGTCAAGCCGAGTGCCAAGCAGCGACTGACGGACTCGGTGGAGACCGCATTGCGGCTCGCCGACGGGATCATCGTGCTCGACTTCGTCGATCTGGAAGAGGACGACCCGCATCGTGAACGGCGGTTCTCCGAGCGGATGGCGTGCCCCAACGGGCACCCGATCGCCATCGACGACCTCGAGCCGCGGTCGTTCTCCTTCAACTCGCCCTATGGCGCCTGCCCGGAATGCGATGGCCTCGGCATTCGCAAGGAGATCGACGAGGATCTCGTCGTCCCCGATCCGGACCTGTCGCTGACCGACGGTGCGATCGCCCCGTGGTCGTCGGGTCACAACGCCGACTACTTCGTGCGTCTGATCAGTGGTCTTGCCGATCAGATGAACTTCGACATGGACACGCCGTGGAAGAAGTTGCCCGCGAAGGCGCGCAACGCGCTGCTCAACGGCAGCGACCATCAGGTGCACGTGAAGTTCCGTAACCGCTACGGCCGGACGCGCTCGTACTACACCGAGTTCGAAGGCGTGATGGCCTTCCTCAACCGCCGGATGGACCAGACCGAGTCCGAGCAGATGAAGGAACGCTATGAGGGGTACATGCGGGACGTGCCCTGTCCGGTCTGCGAGGGAGCCCGACTGCGCCCGGAGATCCTCTCGGTGACTCTCGACCACCCGACCGCGGGTGAGATGTCGATCGCCCAGGTGTGCGCGCTGTCGGTGGCCGACTGCGCGGTGTACCTCGACGGTCTGGCCCTCGATGAACGCCAGAAGGCGATCGCCGGCCGGGTGCTGAAGGAGGTGCAGGCCCGCATCCGTTTCCTGCTCGACGTCGGACTTGACTACCTGTCGCTGGCCCGGGCCGCGGGCTCGCTGTCGGGCGGTGAGGCACAACGCATCCGGCTGGCCACGCAGATCGGCTCCGGCCTTGCCGGCGTCCTCTACGTGCTCGACGAACCGTCGATCGGTCTGCATCAGCGCGACAACCGCCGACTCATCGACACCCTGACCCGGCTGCGCGATCTGGGGAACACCCTCATCGTCGTCGAGCACGACGAGGACACGATCCGCTCGGCCGACTGGATTGTCGACATCGGCCCACGGGCCGGTGAACATGGCGGTCAGGTGGTGCACTCCGGCAGTTACAAGGACCTGCTCAAGAACCGCAAGTCGCTGACCGGTAACTACCTGGCCGGGCGGGACACCCTGCCGGTGCCGGCCATTCGACGGCCGATCACCAAGAATCGGCAGCTCACCGTTGTCGGTGCGCGTGAGCACAACCTCCGCGGCATCGACGTGTCATTCCCGCTCGGTGTGCTGACCGCGGTCACCGGGGTGTCCGGCTCGGGCAAGTCGACGCTGGTCAACGACATCCTCGCCACGGTGCTGGCCAACAAGCTCAACGGCGCACGTCAGGTTCCGGGCCGTCACACGCGGGTGAACGGGCTCGGGAATCTGGACAAGCTGGTCCAGGTCGACCAGTCGCCGATCGGACGGACACCGCGTTCCAATCCGGCCACCTACACCGGGGTGTTCGACAAGATCCGCACGCTGTTCGCCGCCACGACCGAGGCCAAGGTGCGTGGTTACCAGCCCGGCCGATTCTCGTTCAACGTCAAGGGCGGTCGGTGTGAGGCGTGCACCGGTGAGGGCACCATCAAGATCGAGATGAACTTCCTGCCGGACGTGTACGTGCCGTGCGAGGTGTGCCACGGTGCCCGCTACAACCGAGAAACCCTCGAGGTGCACTACAAGGGCAAGACGATCTCCGAGGTCCTCGACATGCCAATCGAGGAGGCCTGCGAGTTCTTCGAACCCGTCACCTCGATTCACCGCTACCTCAGGACACTCGTCGACGTCGGACTCGGTTATGTCCGGCTCGGGCAGCCTGCGCCGACGTTGTCCGGCGGTGAGGCGCAGCGCGTCAAACTGTCGGCCGAACTGCAGAAACGATCCTCTGGCCGGACGGTGTACATCCTTGACGAGCCGACGACCGGTCTGCATTTCGAGGACATCAAGAAACTTCTCGATGTGATCAACGGACTTGTCGACAAGGGCAACACGGTCATCGTCATCGAGCACAACCTCGACGTCATCAAGACCGCGGACTGGGTCATCGACATGGGTCCCGAAGGGGGCGTCGGTGGTGGCACGGTGGTCGCCGAGGGAACGCCCGAGGACATAGCGGACACCCCGGAGAGCCATACCGGCAAGTTCCTAGCCGAGATCCTCGACGACGAACGGGTCGCCTCCGCGGGCTGACAGGCGCACGAGGTTGCCGGAGGCGTGTGGTTCTCCGACCGGTGCGGCCGAGGATGTGCACCATGGACAGCGCGACGACCACTCGTGACGGTTTCCCCATTCCCGGTTCGCGTCTGTTGACGGTGCGCGATCTGGAGAGGATGCCCGATGACGGTCACCGGTACGAAATCATTGACGGGGTCTTGATCGTGACCCCCGCACCGGGATTCGGCACCAGCAGATCGTCGTCAAACTCGCCGGCGTGCTCGATGCCATATGCCCGCGCAGATTGGCCGTCATGACGGCACCGTTCGCGGTTCGCGCCGGCGACAGTGTCGAGTTGCGGTCCGACGTTCTGGTGGGCCGGGTCGAGGAGTTCACCGATCGAGACCTGCCCGCGGCCCCGGTTCTCGTGGTCGAGGTGGCATCACCGAGCACCGCGCTACACCACCTCAACACGAAGAAGGCGGCGTACGAACGGCTCAGAGTCCCCAGTTACTGGGTCATCGACCCCGAACGGGTGGCGCTGACGGTGTACGAACTCCGTGAGGACCGCTACCACGAGTCGGCAACGGTGGTCGGCGATCAGCTGTTCGACGCAACCAGGCCGTACCCAGTGCAGGTGATTCCCGCGCGACTCCCTCGGTCAGTTCGCCTGAGCGGCCCACCCAACGGGGGTTCAGGTGCCGGAGCTCCCCATCGACCTGCGGATCTCCTCCAGGCGTTTCTTGGCCGCCTCATCGCGCTCGCGCATCATCTCGTCGACCTGCTGACCCTCAGGCGTGGACTCGGCCAACTCCTGTGAACCGATCGCCGTGGCGATGCGATTCTCGATCTTGTCGCGCACGAAGTCGAACGATGGAACGCCGGCTTCGGAGTAGTCCGGATCGGGGAGCGGCGGAGTCGACGGAGCGGCCGGCGGACTCACGATCTCCGCGTCGATCACGTCATCGACCGGAGATGTGGGCTCGGTCGGAGTGGGGTCCTCGGGTGCGGTCATGCGACCAGCGTAGGTTCCCACGTCGGGCGGCGGCGCAGATGTCACGAGGGAAGTGCAACTCGCACGATTGCAGCGTCATCGACCCCAATGTCAGACTGGCGCGCCCGACGGGCGAGGGCTACATCCGTACCGCCGGGTTGTTCGGCGATCATCTCGGAACTCGGAACCGAACTTGCCGCCGCCGGCGTCGCACCCGGCGCATATGCCGTGGCCGAATTGCCGGTCCGCTCACACCGGTGAGAGCTACCGCCGCCGATCACGCACCGGGCCGGTGTACTTCTCACCGGGGCCCTCACCCGGCTCATCCGGGTAGGCGCTCGCATCGCGAAAGGCGAGCTGCAGTTGCTTGAGGGCTTCCCGGACCGGTGCGGCATGGATGCCGAGGTCCGGCTTCGCCGCGTCGACGAGCCCGGCGAGCGCGGTGATCAGGCGACGCGCCTCGTCGAGGTCGACGTCGGCGTCACCGGCGCCCAACTTCTCCGCGGCCGCGCTCATCAGCATGAATGCGGCCTTGGTGATCACCTCGATCGCCGGAATATCGGCCAGGTCGCGGACGTTGTCGTCGACGGCATTGGAAGTGTTCTCTGCGGTCCGGCCGTCACCTGGGTTCCCGTCGTCAGCCCCGCTACCAGCGGCGTCGTCGGAGGGCGAATAGGTATTCCCGGTCATGACTGTTAGACTTCCATAGCACGACCGCCCCGGTCCGCCGGGGTAGCAAGTGGAGTTCGGCTCCCACCGCTACGACGCGATCCCGCAGAAGCGATTCTGCACGACGCAGTTGTACGGTCCGGTCCAGCGGTTTCACCGCGCGTGAGCGTGGATGAAACCGTCCGATGCTGCTGTCATCGGTGGACCGGTCGGTGATGGAGCCCTGCCGAAGATCCTCAAGGATCGCGAGCGGGGCTTTTTTGCTGAGGCGAATTCCTCCTGCGCCCGACATATCCGCGGCGGCCGACCTATTCGGAATTATCAAGGAGGCCCCATCAGCACTGAGACCCGCATCAACGAGCGCATCCGCGTCCCGGAGGTCCGACTCGTCGGACCGAATTCGGAGCAGGTGGGCATCGTGCGTGTTGAAGATGCGCTCCGCCTGGCCTACGAGGCTGATCTGGATCTGGTCGAGGTCGCACCCGACGCCCGTCCGCCGGTGTGCAAGATCATGGACTACGGCAAGTTCAAGTACGAAGCCGCTCAGAAACAGCGCGAGGCGCGTCGCAATCAGCAGATGACCGTCATCAAGGAGCAGAAGCTCCGCCCGAAGATCGACGACCACGATTACGAGACCAAGAAGGGTCACGTCATCCGGTTCTTGAAGGACGGGTCCAAGGTGAAGGTCACCATCATGTTCCGCGGTCGTGAGCAGTCACGCCCCGAACTCGGATTCCGGCTCCTGCAGCGACTCGGCAACGACGTCGCCGACTACGGGTTCATCGAGACCTCGGCCAAGCAGGACGGACGGAACATGACGATGGTCCTCGCCCCCCACAAGGGTGCGAAGACCCGCGTCAAGGCGCAGCAGCAGTCCCAGCGTCCCGCCCGGGAAGCCAAGGACGCCGCCGCACCCGACGCCGCGAGCTAGTCGATACCGATCGCCGGCCGCGTCCGCAGGCCGGCGACGGCCAGACCACTGCGAACGTGAGCACACCCGCCGACGCGGGTGGCTCCCGCTCGCTCGAATGAAGGAAAGACATGCCAAAGAGCAAGACCCACAAGGGCACCGCGAAGCGTTTCAAGGTGACCGGCAGCGGCAAGATCGTGCGCCAGAAGGCCAACCGTCGCCACCTGCTGGAGCACAAGTCCTCGCGTCGTACGCGTCGCCTCGACGGCACCACCGTCGTGAGCGAGAACGATGCGCCGCGCATCAAGCGCCTGCTGAACCGCTGACGCTGCGCCCAGACCACTACCGAAGAAGAGGATTGACCAATGGCACGCGTAAAAAGGGCCGTCAACGCCCAGAAGAAGCGTCGTTCAACCCTGGAGGCATCCAAGGGTTACCGCGGACAGCGTTCGCGCCTGTACCGCAAGGCCAAGGAGCAGCAGCTCCACTCGCTGACCTACGCCTACCGGGACCGTCGCGCCCGCAAGGGTGAGTTCCGCAAGCTGTGGATCGCGCGCATCAACGCCGCGGCCCGCGCCAACGACATCACCTACAACCGCTTCATCCAGGGCCTCAAGGCAGCTGGTGTCGAGGTGGACCGCAAGGTGCTCGCCGACATCGCCGTGACCGACCCGGAGGCCTTCACCGGTCTCGTCGAAGTTGCTCGCAAGGCGCTGCCCGCCGACGTCAACGCGCCGGCTGCCTGATCAGCCACCGCGCAACCGACACCGACCCGCGAGAGATCGACGGACGACTCTGATGGAGATCCTGTCCGAACGATCCTCGCGGGTCGTGTCGTATGCCAAGTTGCATCGTTCCGCGGTGCGTCGCGCCGAGCAGCGATTCCTCGTGGAGGGTGCCAATGCGGTTGTCGCTGCGCTCGACACCGATCGAGCAGATCAGATCCTGGTGCGCGATTCCGACGAGGACCGATTCTCCGACATCCTGATTCGCGCTCGCGGCGCCGGAATCCCGACCGCCGGGTTGACCGAACGCGCCGCACAGAAGCTGTCGGAGACCACCACGCCGCCGGGCATCTTCGCCGTGTCCAGGCTCCTCGACGCCGATCTCGACGACGTGCTCGCCGGCGCGCCCCGACTGCTCGCGGTCGCCGTCGAACCCCGTGAGCCGGGCAACGCTGGGACGTTGATCCGCACTGCTGATGCCATGGGTGCCGACGCCGTGCTCCTGCTCGGCGACGCCGTCGACCCACATAACGGCAAGTGCGTTCGCGCCAGCGCCGGAAGCGTCTTCCACCTACCCGTCGTGCGGCATCGAGACATCGCCGGGACACTGAAAGCATTGCAGGACAAGGGGATTGTCTTGCTCGCGACGGCCGCCGACGGTGAACTCGCCCTCGACGACGCAGCCGAGGTGCTGCGTGGTGCGGTGGCCTGGCTGTTCGGCAACGAGGCGCACGGCCTGCCCGACGACGTCGCGACGCTCGCCGACCAACGGGTCTTCATCCCAATCCGGGGCCGCGCGGAGAGTCTGAATCTTGCTGCGGCCGCGTCGATCTGCCTCTACGAGGGTGCACGGATCCAGGCGCGTCACCCGTCCTGACGCCCATCGCGGGCGCGCGGCAACTGCGCTGAAATGCGTGTAATCACTCATGCCGTGCGGCTACGGTGTGCCGAGAATCGACCGGGTGAACAGTACGAACATCTCCCGGCAGATGCCCGACGCGAGTGACCTCGACCGACTCTCGGCCGGCCGTGACCGCGTCGTCGATCTGGTCCGGATCGTCTCCCTCGTCGTGGTGATCGTCGGACACTCCTTGATGCTGACCGTCGTCACCGACGCCGGCCGGATCTCGCTGGGCAACACCCTCGCTGCGGTGCCGGTCCTGCAAGCACTCACCTGGGTGCTGCAGATAATGCCGCTGTTCTTTTTCGCCGGTGCTGCGGCCGCGACGTACGGGTGGCGATCCGGTACGACGCCGGGGCAGTGGCTTCTCGGACGTGCGCAACGGCTGCTGCGCCCGCTTGTCTGGTACCTGGCGTTCGCGGGCTCGACGGTCGCGATCCTGCAACTGGCCGGGCTCGACGCCGCCGCCGGGGTGACGGCGGGATTGTCGGTCCAACTCCTGTGGTTCCTCGGTGCCTACCTGCTCGTGCTCGCGGTGGTGCCACTGCTGCAACAGATCACGACCACTCGGCATCTGATCGTGGCGGTCGCCTGCTGTCTGGCCGCGATCGGGACGGTCGACGCCGTGCGGCTCACCGTCGGTCCCGCGTGGCTGGGGTACCTGAACTTTCTGATCGTGTGGATGTTGCCGGCCATCTTCGGCGTCACCTACGCCAAGCGACTGGTGACGAGTCGCTGGGCCGTCGTGGTCGCGGCGATCGCGTTCCTCGCCGACATCGTCCTCGTCGCCGTCGGACCCTATGAACTGTCGATGGTGACGGTGCCGGGGCAGCATCTGTCTAATATGAGCCCGCCGACGCTGCTGCTCGCCGGTCATGCGGTCACTCTGGGTGCCCTGGTCACCGCTCTTCGCGGACCGTTGGCGCGGTTGACCATGCGTCCGCGACTGTGGTGGTGGGTCGCCATGGGCAATCGGGGAGCGATGACGCTGTACCTGTGGCACCTTCCGGTGCTGGCCGCGATCATCGCCGGGGGGATCGCGTTGGGTCTGGAGCGTGATCCGTCGAGCCCGACGTTCGTGCCGACGATCATCGCCGAGACCGTGGTGTTGGTGACTCTCATGATCGTGGTGACCGCCGTGCTCAGCCCGCTGGAGAACCGGCGGCTGCCGTGGTGGGATGCCACCCTGGAACGCTCGGCGTCGGCCGGTCGTGATCTCGCGATGCTGCTGTGCCTCGTGGTCGTCGCCGCGTCACTATTGCTGCTCGCCCACGACGGCATTCTCATCGGGTGGTACTGGATCGCGGTGGCGGTGGCGGCGGCAATCGGTGCGCGCTCGCTCGCGATCCTGCGTTCCCCTCGCGAGTTCGCGCCGATCTCCTGAGCGGATCCCTGCAGGTCGTCCCGATCGGCGGGTCGACTACCCTCGAAGGGAATCATCGCAGCCGCTGACGGTGTGTTTCGCCCGTACGCAAGCGATCGAGGAGTCTGTCCGACACGCGATACGAGGAGTCCGCCAGCCGTGGCACCTTCCGGCAAAGAGCAGGGAAAGTCCGAGCAACCGACCACCGATCTCCGTTTTCCCGAGCAGCACGAGCTCGATGACGCGGCCGCATCAGCGATCGCTGCGTTTGATGCGGCCGCGGACCTCGATGCGATCGCGGCGGCCAAGACCGCTCATCTCGGAGATCGGTCGGCGATTGCACTCGCCCGGCGCGCGCTGGGCAGCCTCCCCAAGGATCAGCGATCGGCCGCGGGCAAGCTCGTCAACGAGGTGCGCGGTCGCGTGAGCTCCGCACTCGACGCCCGGATCGTCGTCCTGGAGGCCGAGCGTGACACCGCGGTCCTCGTCGCCGAGTCGGTGGATGTCACCCTGCCGTCGCGGCGTCGCCCCGCCGGTGCCCGCCACCCGATCACGGTGATCGCCGAGCAGGTGGCCGACGTGTTTGTCGGTATGGGGTGGGAGATCGCCGAAGGCCCGGAGGTCGAGACCGAGCATTACAATTTCGACGCCCTCAACTTCCTTCCGGATCATCCGGCCCGGTCGATGCAGGACACCTTCTACATCGCACCCGAGGGATCCCGTCAGGTGCTGCGCACCCACACCTCGCCGGTCCAGGTGCGCTCGATGCTCAACCGCGAGGTGCCGATCTACGTGGCGTGCCCGGGACGCACCTTCCGTACCGACGAACTCGACGCCACCCACACGCCGGTGTTCCACCAGATCGAGGGGCTCGCCGTCGACAAAGGCCTCACCCTCGCCAATCTGCGCGGCACCCTGGAGGTGTTCGCGCGGGCCCTGTTCGGCCCCGAAACCACCACCCGCATGCGCGCGAGCTACTTCCCGTTCACCGAGCCGTCGGCCGAGGTCGACGTGTGGTTCCCCGGCAAGAAGGGCGGGCCCGGCTGGGTCGAATGGGGTGGCTGCGGCATGGTGAATCCGAATGTGTTGCGCGCCAGCGGAATCGACCCTGACGTCTACTCCGGCTTCGCGTTCGGC
Source organism: Gordonia oleivorans (assembly GCF_040044975.1). Classification (NCBI taxonomy): domain Bacteria; kingdom Bacillati; phylum Actinomycetota; class Actinomycetes; order Mycobacteriales; family Gordoniaceae; genus Gordonia; species Gordonia oleivorans. The sequence goes on along the minus strand of NZ_JBDZDI010000031.1, from coordinate 16,425 downwards.
ATGGGCCTCGAACGCACCCTGCAGTTCCGTAACGACATCTCCGACATGCGGGACATGGTCGAGGGGGACATCCGTTTCTCCCTCCCGTTCGGCCCTGCGGCCTGAGCCGCTTCTCCCACCGCCCAACGATCGATGAAAGCAGCTGACTGACGTGCGTGCCCCACAGTCCTGGTACACCGAGGTGCTTCGCGCCGGCGACCCGACCTGGTCGGCGACCACCGAGCAGATCGACGCAGGCTTCGTCCGCGTCGGATTCGAGATCGAGGACATCGATCCGTTCCCGGAGATCACCGGACCGCTGGTGATCGGCCGGGTACAGACGATCACTGAACTGACCGAGTTCAAGAAACCCATCCGCTACTGCATGGTCGAGGTCGGTGAGGCCGAGCCACGCGGGATCATCTGTGGTGCACGGAATTTCGCCGAAGGTGACCTGATCGTCGCGGCATTGCCCGGAACCGTGCTGCCGGGTCCGTTCGAGATCACCGCGCGCAAGACCTACGGACACACCTCCGACGGGATGATCTGTTCGGTTTCCGAGATGGGTATCGGCACCGACCATGCGGGCATCCTCGTCCTCGCCCCCGGCACCGCCGAGCCCGGTGCCGACGCGCGTGAGGTCCTCGGCCTCGACGACGCCGCCATCGACGTCAACGTCACCCCCGACCGCGGCTACGCCTTCTCCATCCGTGGACTCGGTCGCGAACTCGCCGGCGCCTTCTCGGTGCCGTTCGTCGACGTCGGACTCCCCGGCGAGCCGCTCGCGGCCGGCGACGACGAGCCCTGGCCGGTGGCGATCGATGCGGCGTCGCAGGCCACCCGCTACACCGCGCGCCTGCTCACCGGCGTGGACGCCCGCTCGGTGTCACCGTGGTGGGTACAGAAACGACTCATGGTCGCCGGTGTGCGACCGATCTCGGCAATCGTCGACGTCACCAACTACGTGATGCTCGAACTCGGACAACCGCTGCACGCGTTCGACGCCGACAAACTCACCGGCACGATCACCGTCCGCAACGCTGTCGCGGGGGAGAAGCTGACCACCCTCGACGGCGTCGTGCGTGAGCTCGATCCGGAGGATGTCGTCATCGCCGACGACAGTGGTCCCATCGCGCTGGCCGGACTCATGGGTGGAGAGGCCACCGAGGTGGGTCCCGAGACCACCCGGGTGCTACTGGAATCGGCCACCTTCGATCCGGTTCGGGTGTTCCGTACCGGCAAACGCCACAAGCTGACCTCGGAGGCCACCAAGCGCTTCGAGCGGTCGGTCGATCCGGAGGTCACCGTCGTCGCGTCCGACCGCGGTGCATCGCTCATCGTCGACCTCGCCGGCGGTCGGGTTGCCGGACCGTTGTCGGAGGCCCGCGTGGACATCCCCGCGCCCGCGCCGATCGACATCGCCGCCGACGAACCCGACCGCACCGCGGGCATCCCGTATCCGGTGGGCACCACCGAGGCCCGGCTGACCGAGGTCGGTTGCGTCGTCACCGGCACCGATCGGCTCTCGGTGACGCCGCCCTCCTGGCGACCGGACCTGCGTCAACGCGCGGATCTCGTGGAGGAGGTGCTGCGTCTCCAGGGTCTGGAGGACATCCCGGCCATCCCGCCGCGCGCGCCGGCTGCCGGGACCGGCCTGACGCCGCAACAGCAGCGTCGTCGCAGTATCGGTCGCACCCTGGCCCTCGACGGCTACGTCGAGGTGTTGCCTTACCCGTTCATGCCGGCCGGTGTGTTCGATGTGTGGGATCTGCCCGCCGACGACGAGCGTCGCAAGACGGTGAAGGTGCTCAATCCGCTCGAGGCAGACCGGCCCGAGCTGAATACCACCTTGTTGCCGGGGTTGCTGGAGATGGCCGGACGCAACATCGCCCGCGGGCAGCGGGATCTGGCATTGTTCACCGTGGGTCAGGTCGTAATCGCCGGTGACCATGTCGCCCCGGTCGGCGCGCTCGATGTGACGCGACGCCCGACCGAGGAGGAGATCGCCGCACTCGACGCCTCCCTGCCGCTTCAGCCGCTGCACGTCGCCGCAGTGCTGGTGGGTCAGCGTGATCCGGCCGGACCATGGGGTCCGGGTCGTCCGGCCGACTACCTTGACGCGTTCGAGGCCGCCCGTGCCGTCGGCCGTGCCGCGGGCGTGACCGTCGACCTGTCCGCAGCCGATGAGCGCCCATGGCATCCGGGCCGCTGCGCTCGGCTCACCGTTGACGGCGTGACCGTCGGCTTCGCCGGTGAACTCCATCCGGCCGTACTCGAACGCTCCGGACTGCCCAAGCGGACCTGTGCGGTCGAGGTCGACGTCGATGCCCTCCCGCTGGGCGTGGTACTTCCGGCACCTCGCGTCAGTGTGTTCCCGGCGGTACTGCAGGACGTCGCGGTCGTCGTGGCCGCCGATGTTCCGGCCGGGGTGGTCGCCGAGGCGCTCCGGTCCGGTGCCGGAGATCTGCTCGAGTCCATCGAACTCTTCGATGTCTTCACCGGCAGCCAGGTCGGCGAGGGTCACAAGTCGCTGACCTTCGCCCTGCGATTCCGTGCGCAGGACCGTACGCTCACCGAAGACGAGGCCAACGCAGCCAAACTCGCCGCGGTGGAGAACGCCGGCAGCGAGGTGGGCGCGCGTCTGCGCTGACCACCACCGACCCCCGGTGAATTGATTTGCAGCGTCATGCATAATGATTGCATGACGATCAAGGTGGCGGTCGCCGGTGCGAGCGGCTACGCGGGCGGGGAGATCCTGCGCCTGCTGTGCGGACATCCCCGACTGCGGTCCGGGGACCTCGAGATCGGCGCGTTGACCGCCGGCGGCAACGCGGGCAGCACGCTCGGATCCCAGCATCCGCACCTGCTTCCGCTTGCCGATCGGGTGCTCGAGGAGACCACGCCGGAGATCCTCGCCGGACACGACGTGGTATTTCTCGGGTTGCCGCACGGCACCTCCGCGGCCATCGCCGACGCATTGCCGCCGACCACCCTGGTCATCGACTGTGGTGCCGATTTCCGGTTGCGTGACCCGGCCGACTGGACGACGTACTACGGCGGTGATCACGCCGGCACCTGGCCGTACGGTCTGCCGGAGCTCCCGGGCAACCGGGAGGTGCTGCGGGACGCGAGTCGTATCGCGGTGCCCGGCTGCTATCCGACGATCTCGATCCTGTCGTTGCTGCCCGCCGTGGCCGCGGGACTGATCGAACCGGCCGTGACCGTCGTCGCGGTGAGCGGAACCTCGGGCGCCGGCCGTGCGCCGAAGGTCGACCTGCTGGCCTCCGAGGTCATCGGGTCGGCCCGGGCCTACGGCGTCGGCGGAGTCCATCGGCACACCCCGGAGATCGCGCAGGCCTTGTCGGCGGCCGCCGACATCCCGGTCAGCGTGTCCTTCACCCCCGTCCTCGTACCGATGTCCCGCGGCATCCTCGCCACCTGCACCGCCCGCACGGGCGCGAGCGCCGACGAGGTCCGTGCCGCGTACGACAAGGCTTACGCCGACGAGCATTTCATCCACGTCCTGCCCGCCGGATCGTTACCGACGACCGGCTCGGTGATCGGCTCCAATGCGGTTCAACTGGCAGTGACGGTCGACGAACGGGCGGGCACGCTCGTCGCCGTGGGCGCGGTGGACAACCTGACCAAGGGCACCGGCGGCGCCGCCGTGCAATCGATGAACCTGGCACTGGGCTGGGACGAGGCAGAAGGGCTGAGCACCGTGGGGGTGGCACCGTGACCACATCGGACGACCGGATCGTCGGGGGAGCACCGATCGAAGGCCCGCGGTTGCTGCGTGAACAGGGCGTCACCGCGCCGCTCGGCTTCCGTGCCGCCGGTATCGCAGCCGGGATCAAGGCGTCGGGCAAGGCCGATCTCGCGCTCGTGTTCAACGAGGGCCCCGACTACTCCGCCGCGGGAGTGTTCACCCGCAATCAGGTGAAGGCCGCGCCGGTGTTGTGGTCGCAGCAGGTGCTGACCACCGGACGTCTGCGCGCGGTGATCCTCAATTCCGGTGGCGCGAACGCATGTACGGGTCCGGGTGGATTCCAGGACACCCATGCCACGGCCGAGGCCGTCGCCGACGCCCTGAGCAACTGGGGTACCGACACCGGTGCGGTCGAGGTCGCGGTCTGCTCGACCGGCCTCATCGGTGATCGCCTGCCCATGGACAAGGTCCTCGCCGGCGTCACCGAGATCGTCCACGAGATGGGTGGTGGGCTCTCCGGCGGAACCGATGCCGCCTACGCCATCATGACCACCGACACGGTGCCCAAACAGGCTGCGCTGCATCATCCGCAGGGGTGGAACGTCGGTGGGATGGCCAAGGGTGCCGGCATGATGGCGCCGTCGCTGGCGACGATGCTGTGCGTGCTCACCACCGATGCCCGCGCCACCGCCGAACAACTCGACACCGCACTGCGGCGCGCCACCGCGGCAACGTTCGACCGGCTCGACATCGACGGTTCGACCTCGACGAATGACACTGTGCTACTGCTCAGTTCGGGTGCCAGCCAGATTCCGGTCGAGCAGGACGACCTCGACGCCGCCGTCCTGGCCGTCTGCGATGATCTCGCGGCACAACTCATGGCCGACGCCGAGGGTGTCACCAAGCGGATCCTGATCACCGTCGCCGGGGCGCGCACCGAGGACGACGCGATCACCATTGCCCGTGTCGTCGCCCGGGATTCGCTGGTGAAGACCGCACTGTTCGGTTCCGATCCCAACTGGGGCCGGGTGCTGGCGGCCGTCGGCATCGCGCCGGTCCCGATCGAGCCGGACCGTATCTCGGTGTCGTTCAACGGACATGCGGTGTGTGTCGACGGAACCGGTGCCGAGGGTGCCCGCGACGTGGACCTGTCGGCTGTCGACGTCATCGTCCGGATCGAGTTGGGCCTCGGGGAGGCGAGTGCGACGATCCGCACCACCGATCTCTCGCACGCCTACGTCGAAGAGAACTCGGCGTACTCCTCATGAGCGACAACGGGATCGATCACTCCGCATTGCCGGCCATCGACAAGGCGACCGTATTGGCAGAGGCGCTGCCGGCGCTGCAGGCGCTGGCCGGCGCGACCGTCGTCGTGAAGTACGGCGGCAACGCGATGGTCGACCAGGATCTCAAACGCGCCTTCGCCGCCGACATGGTGTTCCTCCGCGCGTGCGGTATGCATCCGGTGGTCGTTCACGGTGGGGGACCACAGATCTCGGCGATGCTGTCCAAGCTCGGGTTGTCCGGCGAATTCCGGGGCGGCTTCCGCGTCACCACACCCGAGGTGATGGATGTCGCGCGGATGGTGCTCTTCGGTCAGGTCGGGCGTGAACTGGTCGGCCTGATCAACGCGCACGGTCCGTATGCGGTGGGGTTGACCGGTGAGGACGCGCACCTGTTCACCGCGACCCGCCGCACCGTCCTCGTCGAGGGTGTGGCCACCGACATCGGTCTGGTCGGTGACATCACCTCGGTGAACACCTCGGCGGTACTCGATCTCGTTGCGGCCGGCCGGATTCCCGTCGTCTCCACGATCGCACCCGACCGCGACGGCGTGGTCCACAACATCAACGCCGACACCGCCGCCGGCGCCCTCGCCGAGGCTCTCGGCGCGTCGCGACTGGTGATGCTCACCGACGTCGAGGGTCTCTACACCGACTGGCCGGACCGTTCGTCGCTGGTCTCGCAGATCGGCACCGACGCCCTGACCCAACTCCTGCCGCGCCTGGATTCGGGCATGGTTCCCAAGATGGAGGCCTGCCTGCGCGCGGTCACCGGTGGGGTGAGCCGCGCCCACGTCATCGACGGGCGGGTACCCCACGCGGTCCTCGCGGAACTGCTCACATCGAGCTCCGCGGGCACCACCGTCGTGCCCGGTGGCGTCGACTCCGATTCTCCCGCAGCAACTCTCACCCAACCCGGAACGAAGGCCGAGCACTCATGACCACCCCATGGCAGCAGCGCTGGTCCTCGGCGTTGATGAACAATTACGGCACCCCGCCGATCACACTCGAACGCGGTGAGGGCGCCTATGTGTGGGACGCCGACGGCCGGCGCTACCTCGACCTGCTGGGCGGTATCGCGGTCAACGCACTCGGCCACGCCCACCCGGCCATCGTCGACGCGGTGTCGACGCAGTTGCAGACGCTCGGGCATGTCTCCAACCTCTACGTGAACGAGCGGGTCGTCGAACTCGCCGAAGCCCTGCTCGACCGGTTCGGGCATCCGGGCCGGGTGTTCTTCTGCAACTCGGGCACCGAGGCCAACGAGGCCGCGTTCAAGCTCGCGCGCCGCACCGGCCGTCCACAGATCATCGCCGCCGAGAAGGCATTTCACGGCCGGACCATGGGCGCCCTGGCGATGACCGGGCAACCCGCCAAACGGGAGCCGTTCGAGCCGATGCCCCCCGGGGTCGATTTCGTGCCCTACGGCGACGTCGCGGCACTCGAGTCGGCCGTCGGCGAACAGACCGCGGCGGTCATTCTCGAGCCGATCCTGGGGGAGGCGGGCGTGGTGGTTCCCCCCACCGATTACCTCGCGCACGCCCGCCGGATCACCGCGGAACACGGGGCCTTGCTGATCCTCGACGAGGTGCAGACCGGGATCGCCCGCACCGGAACCTTTTTCGCGCACCAGCAGGCGGGCGTGGTGCCGGACGTGATGACCTTGGCCAAGGGGCTCGGCGGTGGATTGCCGATCGGTGCGTGCCTGGCCACCGGTCCGGCAGCGGAGCTGTTCACCCCCGGCCAGCACGGCACCACATTCGGAGGCAATCCCGTCTCGGCCGCCGCCGCGCTCGCGGTCCTCGGAGAGATCGAGAAGCAAGGTCTCGTCGATCACGTTGCGGCCGTGGGGAAATCGATCGCCACCGGCATCGAGGATCTCGGCCATCCGCAGATCTCCCACGTCCGGGGCGCGGGACTGCTCCTCGGGATCGTGCTCAACGCGCCGCTGGCCGCCGGCACCGAGGCGGCGGCGCGGGACGGCGGATACCTCATCAACGCGCCGGCACCCGAGGTGCTCCGCCTGGCACCGCCACTGATCCTCACCGAGGAACAGGGCGCCGATTTCGTCGCCGCCCTGCCCGGTTTCCTGGACATCGCGGCGGCCGCCGCCGACCGGAAGGAGAAGCCGTGACCCGGCACTTCCTGCGTGACGACGATGTGACACCCGACGAGCAGGCGCAGATCCTGGCGATCGCCGCCGAGGTGAAGGCCAACCCGTACGCCTTCCGGCCGCTGGAAGGGCCGCGCGGGGTCGGCGTCATCTTCGACAAGAACTCCACCCGCACCCGGTTCTCCTTCGAGATGGGCGTCGCGCAACTCGGCGGGCACGCCGTCGTCGTCGACGGCCGGACCACCCAACTCGGTCGAGACGAGTCCCTCGCGGACACCGGTCGGGTGTTGTCCCGGTTCGTCGAGGCCGTCGTGTGGCGGACCTTCGGACACGAACGTCTCGAGGAGATGGCCGCGACCGCGACCGTCCCGGTGATCAACGCACTGTCGGACACCTTCCACCCCTGCCAGGTGCTGGCCGACCTGCAGACCATCATCGAGCGCAAGGGCCGCACCGCCGGGCTGAAGATGACCTACCTCGGTGACGGCGCCAACAATATGGCGCACTCGCTGGCACTGGGCGGCGTCACCGCCGGAATGCACGTCACGATCAGTTCGCCGCTCGGCTTCGAACCCGACCCGCAGGTGATCGCCGACACCGAGAAGCGCGCCAACGTCACCGGCGGCTCGATCACCGTGGTCGGTGATCCGCAGCGGGCGTCGACCGGAGCCGACGTGCTCGTCACCGACACCTGGGTCTCGATGGGGCAGGAGGACGACGGCAAGGACCGCAAGGCGCCCTTCCTGCCGTATCAGATCAACTCCGAACTCCTCGCCGTCGCCGACCCCGAGGCGATCGTGCTGCACTGCCTGCCCGCGCACCGCGGCGACGAGATCACCGACGAGGTCATCGACGGCCCGGCCAGCGTCGTCCTCGACGAGGCGGAGAACCGGCTGCACGCCCAGAAGGCACTGCTCATCTGGCTGTTGGAGCGATCATGACGGCCTCCAGCGAGCACCACCCGGTGACCCGGCTGGCGTCCACCCGGGCGGGCCGGCACGCGCTGATCGTCGAGATCCTCGCGAAGAACCAGGTGCGCAGTCAGTCCGAACTGCAGCAGCTGCTCTCGGCGCAGGGCATCGACGCCACGCAGGCGACGATTTCTCGTGATCTCGACGAGCTCGGCGCGGTCAAGCTCCGCGCGGCCGACGGTGGCGTCGGCGTGTATGTGGTGCCCGAGGACGGGTCCCCGTTGCGCGGGGTGTTCGGCGGCACCGACCGTCTCGCGCGGCTCCTCTCGGAGCTGCTGGTGTCGACCGACAGCAGCGGCAACCTGGCGGTGCTGCGGACCCCGCCGGGCGCCGCGCACTACCTCGCCAGCGCGATCGACCGCGCCAGCCTGCCCGACGTCGTCGGCACGATCGCCGGCGACGACACGATCTTCGTCTGCGCCCGCGACCCCATCGACGGCGCCGAACTCGCCCGACGAATCGAGGGTCTCGTGTGATCGGCTGACCCCACTCCCGAGAATCACCAGACCCCACCTCCGCACCCCAAGACCACATACATCGCGTCCGACGACGGACGCGCACCCACGAAACAGGAGCTCACATCACCATGGCCGATCGCGTCGTACTCGCATACTCAGGCGGACTGGATACCTCGGTCGCCATCAGCTGGATCGCCAAGGAGACCGGCAAGGAGGTCGTCGCCGTCGCGCTCGATCTCGGGCAGGGCGGCGAGGACATGGAGGTCGTGCGCCAGCGTGCCATCGATTGTGGCGCCGTCGAGGCGGTGCTCGTCGACGCCCGAAACGAGTTCGCCGACGACTACTGCCTGCCCGCGATCACCTCCAACGCCCTCTACATGGACCGGTACCCGCTGGTCTCGGCCCTGTCGCGGCCGCTGATCGCCAAGCACCTGGTGACCGCCGCGCGTGACCACGGCGGCACCGTCGTCGCCCACGGCTGCACCGGCAAGGGCAACGACCAGGTGCGCTTCGAGGTCGGATTCGCCTCGCTGGCACCCGAACTCGAGGTCATCGCGCCGGTCCGCGACTACGCGTGGACCCGTGAGAAGGCGATCGCCTTCGCCGAGGAGAACGCGATCCCGATCAACGTGACCAAGAAGTCCCCGTTCTCGATCGACCAGAACGTGTGGGGCCGCGCGGTCGAGACCGGATTCCTCGAGGACCTCTGGAATGCGCCGACCAAGGACGTCTACTCCTACACCGACGACCCGACCATCAACTGGCAGTCGCCCGACGAGGTGATCATCTCCTTCGACAAGGGACGCCCGATCGCCATCGACGGCCGCCCGGTGAGCGTGCTCGAGGCCATCGAGGAACTCAATCGCCGCGCCGGCGCCCAGGGTGTGGGGCGCCTCGACGTCGTCGAGGACCGGCTCGTCGGCATCAAGAGCCGTGAGGTCTACGAGGCACCCGGCGCGATGGTGCTCATCACCGCGCACGAGGAGCTCGAGCACGTCACCCTCGAACGCGAACTCGGCCGCTACAAGCGGCGGACCGATCAGAAGTGGGCCGAACTCGTCTACGACGGTTTGTGGTTCTCGCCGCTGAAGCGCTCCCTCGACGCCTTCGTCGACTCCACCCAGGAGCATGTCACCGGCGACATCCGGCTCACCCTGCACGGTGGTCACATCGCCGTCAACGGACGTCGTAGCCCCGAATCGCTCTACGACTTCAACCTCGCCACCTACGACGAGGGTGACAGCTTCGACCAGTCCAACGCCCGCGGGTTCGTCGAACTGCACGGACTGTCGTCCAAGATCGCGGCCCGACGGGACCTGATCGGTGAGTGACACCGGAACCGGCGGCACCAACGAGGGGTCGCTCTGGGGCGGTCGCTTCGCCGACGGCCCGGCCGCGGCGATGGCGGCACTGAGCAAGTCCACCCACTTCGACTGGGTGCTGGCGCCGTTCGACATCCGGGCATCCAAGGCGCACGCCCGGGTGCTGAACACTGCCGGACTGCTCGGCGACGACGATCTGGCCGCGATGCTCGACGGCCTCGATCGTCTGGCCGCCGACGTCGCCGACGGTTCCTTCGGTCCGGCGCCCACCGACGAGGATGTGCATGGAGCACTGGAACGCGGACTGATCGAACGCGTGGGGGCCGAGCTCGGCGGTCGGTTGCGGGCCGGACGGTCGCGAAATGATCAGGTGGCGACGCTGTTTCGGATGTGGGTCCGCGACGCCATGACGCGCGTGGCAACCGGCGTGCTCGATGTGGTGGAAGCACTGATGGGACAGGCGATCGCGCATCCGGATGCGGTGATGCCCGGTAAGACACACCTGCAGGCCGCGCAGCCGGTGTTGCTGGCCCACCATCTGCTGGCCCATGCCCAGCCGCTGATCCGCGACGTCGACCGACTTGCCGACGCCGATCGTCGAACTGCGGTGTCCCCGTACGGTTCCGGCGCATTGGCCGGGTCGTCGCTGGGATTGGATCCGGGTGCCATCGCCACCGAGTTGGGATTCGACGCCCCAGCCGAGAACTCGATCGATGCGACCTCCTCACGTGACTTCGCCGCCGAGGCGGCCTTCGTCTTCGCGATGATCGCCGTCGACCTCTCCCGCTTGTCCGAAGAGGTGATCCTCTGGAGCACACCGGAATTCGGGTATGTCACGCTGGCCGATGCGTGGTCGACCGGTAGCTCGATCATGCCGCAGAAGAAGAACCCGGACGTCGCCGAACTCGCCCGCGGCAAGGCCGGGCGCCTCATCGGGGACCTGGCCGGACTGATGGCCACACTCAAGGCGCAGCCGCTGGCCTACAACCGTGACCTCCAGGAGGACAAGGAACCGGTCTTCGACGCGGTCGCGCAGCTCGAACTCCTGTTACCCGCCATCACCGGGCTCGTCGCCACCCTCGAGTTCCACGAAGACCGCATGGCCGAGCTCGCGCCCGCCGGGTTCACCCTGGCCACCGACATCGCCGAGTGGCTGGTGCGACAAGGCGTGCCGTTCCGTGTCACCCACGAGCTGGCCGGGGCGTGCGTGCGAGAGGCGGAGAGTCGGGGAGTGGGCCTCGATGGACTCGACGACGCGACGTTCGCCGCCATCGATCCGGCGTTGACGCCTGAGGTCCGCGACGTGTTGTCGGTGCGGGGCTCCATCGAATCGCGCGACGCGCACGGCGGCACGGCGCCCGGCCAGGTCCGTCGCCAGTTGGGGGTGCTGCGTGACGTGGTGGCCCGGCAGCGCGCCGACTGGGCGGGGCGCATACTGCAGTGATAATCCGCGTTTGTCCACACGCGGTTGAGTAGAGTGAGGGCCCACACTGGTGGGCGGTGTCCGTGATGGTGCCCGGGTGTGGCGTGATCGGGGACACGACACACCAGACGCACGTGCGGGTACCTCCGGATGAGGGGAGGTCGAGGAGATGGTCGGTATCGGCGGACTGCCGGATGTCGGCGCGATGGTCGGAAGGGTGGTCGCGACAGCGCAGAACGGACTCGAGGTCCTGCGGTTGGGCGGACTGGAGACGGGCACGCTGCCGGCACCGTTCGCGGTCGTGGAGACCGAGAAGATGTTCCGACTCCGCAAGTACTTCCCCGACGACGACACCGGCGGCCCCAACGTGGTGTTGATTCCACCGATGATGGTGTCCGCCAACGTTTATGACGTCACCGAGCACAATGGTGCGGTATCCATTCTGCATCGCCACGGCATCACCCCCTGGGTCATCGACTTCGGCTCGCCCGACTCCGAAGAGGGCGGGATGGAGCGCAATCTCGCCGACCACGTGGTGGCCGTCAGCCGCGCGATCGATCAGATCATCGAGTCGACCGGTAAGGATGTCCACCTCGCCGGCTACTCGCAGGGCGGGATGTTCGCCTACCAGACGGTCGCGTTTCGGCGATCGCGTGGCCTGGCCAGTCTGATCACCTTCGGGAGCCCGGTCGACGTGCTGGCCGCCCTGCCGTTGGGCCTGCCGGCCGGGCTGGTGGTCCCCGGAGCCGAGATCCTCGCCGATCGCGTGGTCGGCAACCTCTGGGTGCCGGGATGGTTGGCGCGCCTGGGATTTCAGATGCTCGATCCGGTCAAGACGGCACGAAGCCGCATCGACTTCCTCCGCCAACTGCACGACCGGGATGCGTTGCTGCCCAGGGAGGACCAGCGCCGATTCCTCGAGTCCGATGGATGGGTGGCGTGGTCCGGGCCGGCGATCGCGGAGCTGCTGCGCCAGTTCGTGGTGCACAACCGGATGGTCTCGGGTGGCTTCGTGATCAACGGAGAGGTGGTCACGCTGTCTGAGATCACCTGTCCCACTCTGGCATTCGTCGGGGAAGCCGACGACATCGGGCAGCCGGCCGCGGTCCGGGGCATCGTGCGGGCCGCTCCGGACTCGCAGGTCTATGAATCCCGGGTTCCGGTAGGACATTTCGGGCTCGTCGTCGGTAGCACGGCTGGGGCGCAGACGTGGCCGATCACCGCGGAATGGATCGAATGGCAGTCCGGTCTGCGTGAACAACCCGATCGCATCGAGCCGATGGTGCTCGGCGAACCAGGTCATGGCAGCGGCGTGAGCCTGGCGTCGCGACTCACGCACGGGCTCGGTGCGGTCGCCGACGCCGGGGCAGGTCTGTCGCGCGAGATCGTCGAATTGGCGACGACGTTCCAGCGCTCGTCGCTCGCGGTGGCGCAGGAGTCCGTGCGGACGGTGCCACGCCTGTTCCGTCTCGGGCAGATCCAGCCGGGCACCCAGATCTCGCTCGGGAAGTTGATGTCGGAGAACACCAAACGAGGTGCCGACAAGGAACTGTTCCTCTTCGAGAACCGCGTGCTGACCCACGCGCAGGTCAACACCCGCATCGACAACGTGGTCGCCGGACTCATCTCATGCGGTATCCGTCCGGGCCAACACGTCGGCGTCCTGATGGCCACACGCCCCAGTGCCCTGGTCGTGGTCGCGGCACTGTCGCGGCTGGGCGCGGTGGCGGTGCTGTTGTCGGCCGACGGTGACATCCCCGAGATGCTGCGCCTGACCGACTGCATCGTGGTGATCGCCGATCCGCACCACGTCGACGTCGTCGCCGACCATGCCGAGCGTGTCCTGGTGCTCGGTGGCGGTAGCGGCGACTCACGAGTCATCGACGGTGCCGACGGTCGACAGGTGATCGACATGGAGCAGATCGATCCGGAATCGGTGCCGGTACCCGCCTGGTACCGCCCCGATCCCGGACTGGCCGGCGATCTCGCATTCATTCTGTTCACCCGCGCCCAGGGCAATCTGGCGGTGTGGCCGATCACCAACCACCGATTCGCCATGTCGGCGTTCGGCGCGGCGTCGGCGGCCGGATTGACCGACCGGGACACCGTCTACTGCCTACCGCCGCTGCACCATGCGTCCGGCCTGCTGACCACCCTCGGCGCGACCGTCGTCGGCCGCTCGCGCATCGCGTTGTCCAACGGCATCGATGCGGAGACGTTCAGCACCGAGGTCCGCCGGTACGGCGTCACGGTGGTGTCCTACACCTGGACGATGATGCGCGAGATCGTGCGATCACCGGACTTCCACATCAACGAACACAACCCGATACGCCTGCTCATGGGTTCGGGCATGCCCACCGGTCTCTGGAAGGACGTGCTGTCCAGTTTCCCGCGTGCCCGCGTTCTCGAGTTCTTCGCGACGGCGGACGGATCGGCGATCCTGGCCAATGTGTCCGGAGACAAGATCGGATCGATGGGCCGCGCACTCCCCGAGACCAACCCGGTGCAGATCGCGGCGATCGATCTCGACCATCGTCGCCTGGCGGTCGGCGGGAACGGCTTCGTCCGGCGCGCGGAGGTCGGCGAGGTGGGACTTCTGTTGGCGCGCACGCCCTCCCGCCTGGACACGTCGGCCACGGTGTTGCGGGACGTCTTCGCATCGCGGGACCGGTGGGAGGTGTCCGGTCACCTGTTCTACCGCGACGCCGACGACGACATGTGGTTCATGGGATCGACCGACACCGCGGTGCGCAGCTCCGACGGGGTCGTCTACCTGCCGCCCATCGAACAAGCGCTGTCCCGGATGGACGCCGTCGACCAGGTGGTGGCCTACGGTGTCGGCGAGTCGGAGAACGGCCTCGCGGTGGCAGCGATCACCCTGCGAGACGATGCCAGGGCCGACTCGCTCACCGTGACGCAGTTGCGGGTGGCGTTCGGCGCACTGCCCGCCGAGAGCAGGCCACACCTGATCCACATCGTGGACGACATTCCCGTGTCGGATTCGTATCGCCCACTGAGCAACGAGCTTCGACGCGCGGGGGTTCCGCGGCCGGGACCCAAGGTCTGGTATCGCGACGATGATGGCCGGTACCGCAGATACACGAGGTCGGCGGCCGCCAAGGTTCCCTGGGAACACCGGGGCGATGATCGTGCCGCTGACGAGGTGTCGGCGACCGCGGGGGCATGATTGAGGGTGACAGATCATGCCGCCTGCCCAGCGGCGCCGAGAAGAGGACGAGAGGAATCAGACACGATGTCGCGTGCGGAGGCGATCAACCCGATCGTTCGGGAACGGCTGGTCTGCCCACAGGATCACGGACCGTTGCTCGACGCGGGAGACGATCTCTACAACCCTCGCCTACGGGTCGCCTATCACATCGATGCGGATGGCATCCCGGTCATGCTGGCCGATGAGGCACGGTCCGTCGACGACGCCGAGCACAACCGACTCACCGCCGGGTCGTGACATCGTCGATGCCCGATGCGGTCGGCCTCGGCACGGGTGACAAGATCGACGTCGTGAGTGCTGAGAAGTCGCAGACGCCCGCGGTGACCACCGACATCATCGACGAACTGCAGTGGCGCGGGCTCATCGCGCAGTCCACCGATCTCGACGAACTCCGGTCGACCTTGTCGGCCGGACCGGTGACGCTGTATGCGGGCTTCGATCCGACCGCGTCGAGCCTGCATGCCGGGCATCTGGTGCCGCTGCTGACGTTGCGGCGTTTTCAGCTCGCCGGGCACCGTCCACTGGTCCTCGCCGGCGGCGCGACCGGGATGATCGGCGACCCACGGGACGTCGGCGAGCGGACGATGAACTCCGCCGACGTCGTGCGCGGATGGGCGGACCGGATCGGTGGCCAGCTGCGGCGTTTCGTCACCATCGACGATTCGGCCAACAGTGCCGTGCTGGTCAACAATCTCGACTGGACCGGGGAGATGACGGTCATCGACTTCCTCCGCGACCTCGGCAAGCACTTCTCGGTCAACGTGATGCTCGCGCGCGAGACCGTGAAGCGGCGGCTGGAGAGCGACGGCATCAGCTACGCCGAGTTCAGCTACATCCTGTTGCAGTCCAACGACTTTCTCGAGTTGCATCGCCGTTACGGTTGCCTCCTGCAGGTGGGCGGGTCGGATCAGTGGGGCAACATCATCGGTGGCGTCGACCTCGTCCGCCGAGTGGACGGTGATTCGGTCCATGCCATGACGGTGCCGTTGGTGACGTCGTCGGACGGCAAGAAATTCGGGAAGTCCACCGGTGGCGGCAGCCTGTGGCTCGATCCGGAGCTGACCAGCCCTTACGCCTGGTACCAGTACTTCGTGAATACCGCGGATGCCGATGTGGTGCGGTATCTCAGGTGGTTCACCTTCCTCACCCGGGACGAGGTCGCCGAGCTCGAGCAGGCGACCGTCGACACGCCGCATCTACGCCTCGCGCAGAAGCGGCTTGCCGCCGAGATGACCACGCTCATCCATGGTTCGGCCAACACCGCCGCCGTTGAGCTTGCGAGTCAGGCATTGTTCGGACGCGGCGACCTCCACGAACTGGACGAGGCAACGCTTGCCGCCGCTCTCGGAGAGACCACGATCGCGGAGTACACGGATTCGGCGCCGACGATGGTCGAGCTCCTGGTGGACACCGGTCTGTCCGACAGCAACAAGGCTGCCCGTCGTGCCATCGGCGAGGGTGGCGCGTACGTGAACAACGCGAAGATCACCGATGCCGATTGGCGCCCCGGTGCCGGCGACGTGCTGCATGGCCGGTGGTTGGTGATCCGGCGCGGTAAGAAGAGCTTCGCCGGTGCGACAATCTCGCTCTGACCAGGGGATTTGACGTGCTGTTCGCGTCTGTGTAACTTTCTTGTTGCACCGCAGAGAGCAACTCCCCCGGGGCCGACAAGGATTCGGGGGTTGCTGAGTGTCTTCCCTCCGCTGGAGGGGCGTCGTACTCTGGGATGTAGTCGGAAGCCGGAGGGCGCAACTTGCACCCGCGGAACACGGCTGGTAACCTGGAAAAGTTGCCCGAGCGAGGGTCAACGATCTGGGAAACAGAACAAGCTCATCGGAGTTCGCCCTGTGTGGGTGGTGTTGGTGGGTGTGTGTTCTTTGAGAACTCGATAGTGTGTTGGTGGATTGTTTGATGCCATTTTTTTGAATGGTATGAAAC